>CAIYVA010000117.1 GCA_903929455.1 uncultured Pseudomonadota bacterium
CCTTTCAGCATCTTGGACGCACAGGTGGTTTGGATGCCATCAGTGCAAAAAATGTCTTTATGGGCAATCGGGATACCGGTCAGAGCACCCCCTTGGCCTCGGGCCAACACCCCGTCTGCACGCTGAGCATCCGCCAAAGCGCGCTCTGGCGTCACCGTCAAAAACGCGTTTAAAGCACCATTCGCAGCGGAAATTCGCGCCAAAAAGTGCTCTGTTAGCTCCACTGAGGAAAATTCCCGAGCAGCCAACCCTGCCGCCAAGGCTGCCAAAGATCGCGTGTGCAGGGTCATTCGATCACCCTCGGCACCACATACAAACCACTGGCCACTTGGGGGGCATTCGCCTGATATTTACGGTGCGCATCCGTTTCCGTCACCCCATCAGGACGCAGCCTTTGAATCTCCCCCTCTAAAGGGTGCGCCATCGGCTCAATGGCGCCCGTTGGGGCCGCATTTAGCTGGTCCACTAGGGTGAGGATTTTGGAGAGGCTCTCCGGATAGGCCGCCAACTCCGCCTCGGTCATCTGTAAACGCGCGAGGTGGGCGATACCCTCGACGTCTTTGCGGGTTAAGCTCATGAGAATCGACCAGAATCAGCTCGTAAATTACCCCTACAATCATACACGTCGCCTTGTGGATTGTCCTCCCCGTTGTTAGATTAGACACCTTCGCTCGCACGCCTGAGTCTGACTCAGTCGCGCAGCGCCCCTGATTCAATCACCCTATTTTTTACGAGCGCCCATGTTCAAAAGCCTACGCGGCTATTTCTCTAACGATGTCTCCATTGACCTCGGAACAGCCAACACACTGATCTACGTTCGCGGTAAAGGCATCGTCCTCGACGAGCCCTCCGTCGTCGCTGTGCGCGACGAACCCGGACGTGGCGGAAAAACCATCGTCGCCGTCGGCGTCGAAGCAAAAAATATGCTGGGTCGCACACCCGGTCATATCACTGCCATTCGACCGATGAAGGATGGCGTCATCGCTGACTTCACCTACACCGAAAAAATGTTGCAGTACTTTATTAACAAAGTACATGGCAACCGATTCCTACGACCGAGCCCGCGCGTACTGGTGTGCGTGCCAGTCGGTTCCACGCAAGTAGAACGGCGAGCCATCAAAGAATCCGCTGAAGGCGCGGGCGCACGCAGTGTGGTGCTCGTCGATGAACCGATGGCTGCGGCCGTCGGTGCAGGTCTACCGGTACATGAGCCACGTGGCTCGATGGTCTTAGATATTGGCGGTGGTACATCCGAAGTCGCGGTCATCTCCTTAAACGGCATTGTGTATGCCGCCTCTGCTCGCATCGGTGGCGATCGCTTCGATGATGCGATCATCAACTACGTGCGACGCAACTACGGCATCTTGATTGGCGAATCGACGGCGGAGCGCATCAAGATTGAGATTGGCTCGGCATACCCAGGCCATCAAGTGCGCGAAATGTCCGTGAAGGGACGCAACCTATCTGAAGGCATTCCACGTTCATTTACCTTAAATTCCAATGAAATCTTGGAAGCGTTGCAAGAACCGCTGCAAGGTATTGTCAGCGCCGTCAAACAAGCGCTTGAGCAGACACCGCCGGAGTTAGGCGCTGACGTAGCGGAACGCGGCATCGTGCTCACTGGCGGTGGCGCACTGATCAAGGATATCGACAAGTTGCTCATGGAGGAAACGGGGTTGCCAGTGCTGATCGCCGAAGACCCACTCACCTGTGTGGCCCGAGGCGGCGGACGCATCCTTGAGCTATCAGGAGAGCATCCTGGTTCCTTCGGTCTGCAGTAATGCGCTGACCGGAGCGCTCGGTTGTCACGACTAAGTGAAGTTCGTACGCCGTACGCGCAATCGCGAGCATCTGCACTAGGATTACGTGCACTGATCTTGATTGGCTTATCGATTGCTTTAATCGTAGCCGACTACCGTGGGCAAGGACTCAACGCTGTACGACGCGGGCTATCTCTGATGGCCTACCCACTGCAACGCTTAGTCGCAGCACCGCCGCGGTGTGGGACTGGACGAGCAGCGCCCTCACAACGCACCACTCACTCACGGATGAGAACGGTGCACTCAAGATGGCAGCACAACAAAACAGCGTCAAACTCCAAAAGCTAGCAGCCCTTGAGCAAGAGAACCAGCAGCTACGGGCGTTACTCGGCGCAAAGCCCGCCTCAGTGCAGACCGCCCAAGCCGCCACCATTTTACAAATCGATTTAGACCGGATGCGCCAACGTGTGCTGATTGATCAAGGCGCGCGCGATGGTCTGACACGCGGCCAACCAGCCATCGATGCCACCGGCGTGTTTGGCCAAACCGTGACAGTGGGGCCTATGACCAGCGAAGTCATCTTGCTGTCAGACCCCGGGCACGCCATTCCGGTACACATTGAACGCAATGGCTTACGAACGGTGGCCATGGGCTCAGGCGATGCGCACCGACTGATTTTGCCTTATCTCCCTCGCAATGCAGACGTTCAGGTCGGTGATACGTTAGTGACCTCAGGATTAGGCGGCGTATTCCCAGCGGGCTTACCGGTGGCTCGCATTGTGGAAGTGAATCGAGATCCGAGCGAGCCATTAGCCTTGATCTCTGCACAGCCCGCTGCCGCACTAGATCGTACGCGCCACATTTTGGTGTTAAGCGCCATTCCTGTGGCTACCTTAGCGCCAGCCGCCACACCCCTCACAAAGCGCGCAGCCTCTACGCCGAAACCGCGCACGGTCAAGTCACGATGAGCGTGTATACGAGACATCCAAGGCTGTTTTCCATGGCGGTGGGATTGATCGCGCTGATGCTGGCCGCTATACCGTTACCGCACCTGCTGGATTTGATGCGCCCCGATTTTCTACTGCTGGTAGTGATGTGGTTTGCACTCATGACGCCACGCATCGGTGGTCTTACCTACGCATGGATTGCTGGCTTATCGCTCGACGCCTTCCGCGGACTGGTTCTGGGGGAAAATGCATTTTCGTTCGTAGTGATCGCTTATCTTGTGCACTACTTTTATTTGCGTATCCGCATGTTTCCAGTCACACAACAAGCTTTGGTCGTCATGAGCCTGCTGTGGCTTTATCAGTTTTTATTATTCTGGATCGACGGCGTGACGGGTCACGCCATCACCGGTTGGGCGCGTTGGTTACCCGCCATCACTGGCGCAGCCCTGTGGCTGCCACTGAGCGGACTGCTCGCTCGCTACACCCAGCGCAGCTGATTACATGCCGCGCCCCGTTAGGATTAAAGACCATTGGCGCGAGCAACGCCTGTTCAGCACTCGAACCCTCATTGCGATCATTGTAGCGGCGGCCTTACTGTCGACGGTGATGGGACGCTTGTTCTACTTGCAAGTCATCAAACATCGTTATTACTCAGAATTATCACAAGGTAATCGTGTTCGATTGGAGCCAATGCCACCGGATCGCGGCCTGATTTATGATCGCACAGGCGCAGTGCTTGCAGAAAATACACCAGCCTATGAACTAGAGCTCACACCTGAGCAGGTGGCAGATATCCCTGACACGTTGCAGCGCTTATCCGCGTTGGGGCTGATTGAAGCGGATCAAATCCCGTCGCTCGAGCGCGTGATTCGCGCCAGCCGAAAATTCTCCCCCGTACCCCTACGTCTTTCCTTAACAGAAACAGACATCGCCACGTTTTCAGTGCGCCAGTACGATTTTCCAGGCGTTGAAATAAGAACACGCCTAGCGCGCTGGTATCCTTTTGGCGAATCTGCCGTACACGCCTTAGGCTATGTCGGCATTATTTCTGAAGATGACTTAAAGCACATCGACCGAGACGAGTATGGTGGCTCAGCACTGATCGGAAAAAGCGGCCTCGAAAGTGCGTATGAAAAAGACCTGCATGGCGCTGCGGGACAACAACAAGTGGTTGTTAACGCGCAAGGCCGCCATGTCGACAGCGTAGGCGGCGTCGCTGTTCCCTTAGAGAGTAAACCACCTCGCGGCGGCAACGATCTGATTCTAGGCATCGACATGCGTATTCAGCACATTGCTGAATCAGCACTGAGCGGTCGACGCGGAGCTGTGGTAGCGCTTGATCCAAATACCGGCAACATCGTGGCACTGGTCTCAACGCCCACCTTCGATCCCAATAAGTTCACGCGCGGTATCTCAACCAAAGACTATGTCGCGCTTCGTGACGATTTGGATAAGCCGTTATTTAATCGCGCCTTACGCGGCACCTACCCGCCCGGCTCCACCATCAAGCCTTTTATGGGCCTAGCTGGTCTTGAGTATGGCGCCATTGAACCGACCACTGCGCGTAATTGTCATGGTGGTTTCACCTTACCAGGATCAAGTCATGTGTACCACGACTGGAAAAAAGAGGGTCACGGTACGGTGGATATGCGACACGCAATTGCCACCTCCTGTGACGTGTATTTTTATGGCCTCGCTGAAGTCTTAGGCATTGATCATATTCATACTGCGATGAGTGAATTGGGTTTCGGAAAACTAACAGGCATCGACATCAGTGGTGAGCGGCCAGGCTTAGTCCCCTCACCTGCTTGGAAACAGCAGGCATACAAGCAAGCTTGGTATCCTGGCGAGACAGTGATTGTCGGCATCGGCCAAGGCTATCTATTAACTACGCCACTGCAGTTAGCCCACGCCGCCGGCATCATTGCGACCCGCGGGAAAAGCTATCGTCCGCGCTTAGTGACTGCGGTGCGTGATGCAGTGACTCGTCAGGTCAACACACTACCCCCGGTAGAAGATGGCGGGTTAACGCTGAGAGATGCGTCACACTGGGATGTGATCATCGAAGGCATGGAAAAAGTGATGGAACCAGGCGGCACAGGCGCCGCCTCCGCACGCGGCGCACCCTATCGGATGGCCGGCAAGAGCGGCACCGCGCAGGTATTTAATATCGGTCAAAACCAAAAGTACGATGCGGGCCGCGTAACCGAGCGCTTGCGTGACCATGCTTTATTTATCGTATTTGCCCCGGCGGAAGCACCCAAGCTAGTCGTCGCTGTACTCGTTGAAAATGGGGGGCATGGTGGTAGCGCGGCTGCGCCAATCGCCAGGCGAGTACTGGATGCGTATCTACTTGGAAAATACGACGTGGCTGGACCCGCGCCCATTGAAGCGGCCGCCGATCCACAGGAGCGCTGATGATGCTGTCAGGTAGGCACGCCAACTCAACGACTCGTCGCACGCTATCCGCCTCAGCACAACTGCTGCGCCGCTTTCATTTAGATGGCATGTTGTTGGGGCTTTTAGGGACGGTCATCTTATTTGGTCTATTCGTTCTATACAGCGCCGCTGGTGAGAATGTAGGTCAATGGATCAACCAGCTAGAGCGACTGCTGTTGGCCATGGCCTCCTTAGTGCTACTGGCGCAGATACCACCGCCTTGGTTGCGACGGATATCACCCCTGCTATATGGCGTAGGCGTACTGCTGCTGCTGCTCGTCGCCTTACACGGTAGTGTCGGAAAAGGCGCGCAACGCTGGCTCGATCTACATCTCTTTCGATTCCAACCGTCCGAAATCATGAAACTCGCCGTGCCTATGATGTGCGCGTGGTACGTACATGAGCGCCCTTTGCCACCCTCCTTGCGTGACGTGATGAGCATGCTACTGATTATTGCGGTTCCCGCGGTTCTGATCGCAAAACAGCCCGATCTTGGCACCGCATTGTTGGTCGCCTCGGCCGGCATTCTGGTCGTCTTTCTCGCAGGCTTATCAGCCATTGTCATCACAGTAGGTGCGATCATCACGGCGGCAGCCGTGCCGATCGCTTGGCATTTTATGCACGATTACCAGAGAAATCGTGTACTCACTTTCCTCGATCCATCGCAAGACCCATTGGGAGCGGGCTACCACAGCATCCAATCGCAGATCGCCTTAGGCTCGGGTGGATTATTTGGCAAGGGCTGGACCCATGGCAGCCAGGCGCAGCTTGAGTTTTTGCCTGAGCGCTCCACTGATTTTATATTTGCAGTCATTGGTGAGGAACTTGGCTTAGTCATTCAGTTGGGACTTCTGCTTCTCTATTTAGCGATCGTCGCCCGCGCGCTGTATTTATCAGTCGGCGCGCAAAACACCTACGCCCGTCTCGTCTGTGGCAGCTTCGCCCTCACGTTCTTTGTCTATGTGTTTGTTAATACCGGTATGGTCAGCGGTATACTCCCGGTCGTCGGCGTGCCCCTGCCACTGATCAGCTATGGAGGCACCGCCATGGTCACCTTGCTCGCGAGTTTTGGTATTCTCATGTCGCTGCACCGTCATCGTCAGTTAGTGGGCGCCTAATGCTCAAAAAATGCCTACTCGGCTGCTGCCTACTGCTTGGTGTCACAGCAGCAAACGCCATAGACATCCGCCGCCCCGAGGTGAAAGCGTTTATCGACGAGGTCGCCACCCGCAATCACCTCGACAAAGATTGGCTCGCTCGTATGCTCGCAAGCGCGGAGTCTCGATCGTCTGTGATCGAGGCGATGGAGAAACCCGCGGAGCGGGTGCGCCCATGGTGGGAATATCGTCAGATCTTCATGACCGACAAACGTATCCGCGAAGGCCATGAATTCTACGCAGAACACCAAAAACAACTGGAGGCCACGGCGCATCGAACCGGCGTGCCTGCAGAAATCATTGCCGCGATTGTCGGCGTTGAAACGTCCTATGGTCGACTGATGGGCAAATATCGGGTACTGGACTCACTGGCCACATTGGCCTTCGATTACCCGCCGCGTGCCACCTACTTCAGAGGTGAGCTAGAGCAGTTTCTACTGCTCTCCAAAGAGGCCGGCTTTGATCCACTCACCGCCCTAGGCTCCTATGCCGGCGCCATGGGCGCACCGCAGTTCATGCCAAAGAGTTACCGCTCTATGGCGCGCGACGGCGACGAGGACGGACACATCGATTTATGGACTAACTGGGCAGACATCATCGAGAGCGTCGCCAACTACTTCGTCACCAATGGCTGGCGCCACAACGAGCCCATCGTGTCGCTTGCAGAGCTTCGCAATCCGGATGTTGAAGACCTACCTGGCACTCGTCTTGAGCTCAACGAAACAGTGGGCTCCTTAAAAGCCAAAGGCGTTGAGTTCACATCCTTAGCACCCAGCACGGCGTCTGCACTTTTTATCGCTTTACGCGGCATCGACGGGCCGACCTATCGGGTCGGCTATCATAATTTTTGGGTCATCACCCGCTACAACCGCAGCCCCCTGTACGCGTTGGCGGTGACCGAACTGGCAAGCGCCATTGCCGCAACGCCCATTGCCGAGCCAGTCACAGAATCCAATAACACGGGCCGCCGCAACCCTCGCACGCCATGAGCACCGTCAGGCGCAGTGATCCGGCAACGCACACGGCGATCGGGTGGTGCGGATGGGTTTTTTGTTTGTTAGCGGCGTGCGCCGGCCCGCCCCGGCAAGCGAGTACGCCACAGAGCCAGCCCATCGTTACCCAAGCGAGTCCGCCATCTACCCATCCCAGCGATGCCGAGCTATTGGCACTACCGGACCCTATCCCCACCGAAGAACCTCGCGCCCGATTAGGAAATCCTGCGTTTTACGAGGTGGCCGGGCAGCGTTACACCGTCCTCAGCAGCGCCCGAAACCATGTCGAGCGTGGCGTCGCGTCGTGGTACGGACCCAACTTTCATGGCGAGCGCACCTCGGTGGGTGAGCCTTACAATATGTACGCCATGACCGCCGCCCATCGCGTCCTCCCGTTACCGGCCTACGCTCGAGTCACCAATCTCAAGAATGGGCGCTCGATCGTGGTTAGGATCAATGACCGAGGCCCCTTTAAGGCAAATCGGATCATTGATTTATCGTACGCCGCAGCACTCAAACTCGACATGATCCGCGAGGGAACGGCACTCGTGGAATTACGCGTCCTCACCCCAAGCGCTAACGCCCCACCCCCTCCACCCATTGCGCCTTTGTACGCGCAGGTCGGCGCTTTCACGGTCGAAAGTAACGCCCAACGGGTATTGGAGCAACTCAATCGCCAGGGTATTCAGCCTGCCTTTATTCAGCACACCCGCCTCGATACGAGCGACCTATACCGAGTCCGGGTGGGCCCTCTCGACTCGGTGGCTCGCTTTGATGCACTGGTCAACCAACTGCATGGCTTAGGGTTAAAAACAGTCGCCTTGGCGCCCAACTGAGCACACCCGACAGGCGCGCGTCGCGCTAAACTGTGATCCTGTTGTTGCATCAACAAAAGGTTCGCTCACATGTCGCATTACGCTCCCCGCTACCTGACGATCGCCCTTCTCGCCCTGCTCGTGCACACAGGGGCCTCCACAGCCGCCAACATCCCGCCGCCGCCGTCAGTGCCCGCCAAAAGCTACGTGCTGCTAGACGCCTTTAGCGGCCGCATCCTCGCAGGCCAAGCGGACACAGAACGTGTCGAGCCTGCGAGCCTAACCAAGCTGATGAGCGCGTATGTGATTTTCGACGCCCTTAAAAGCGGCAAGCTCACACTTGAACAAGAAGTGCCCGTTTCTGAGCATGCGTGGCGCGCTGAAGGATCACGCACCTTCCTGAATGTGGGAACGCGCGTACGGGTGGACACACTACTTCAGGGCATGATCGTGCAATCCGGCAATGACGCCACCATCGCACTCGCCGAGGCTGTCGCAGGTTCGGAAACCACGTTTGCAGTGATGATGAATGACTATGCGCAACGACTTGGACTCACTGGTTCTCATTGGACCAATTCGCCAGGGCTACCAGACAAAGAACATTTCACCACCGCACATGACATCGGCGTTTTAGGCGCCGCTTTGGTTCGCGACTTCCCTGAGCATTACAAGTACTACTCACAGCGCGAATTTACCTACAACAACATCACCCAGCAAAACCGTAACGGGCTACTAGAGAAAGATCCTACCGTCGATGGCATAAAGACCGGACACACTGAGGCGGCTGGTTTCTGCTTAGCAGCCTCGGCGCTTCGTAATGGCATGCGACTGGTCTCCGTGGTCATGGGCACAGACAGCTTTAAAGCGCGCGAAGATGCTAGCGCGGCTCTACTCGGTTATGGTTTCAATTTTTACGAGACACGCCGCCTGTATACGGCCGCGCAGCCGATCGGCGTCGCCCACGTATTCAAAGTAGGCGATCCAGTGAGTGTCGTTGTCAAAAATGCGGTGTATGCCACCGTTGGCCGCGGCGACCTCGTGGGCGCCAAAGCACAGCTATTCTTGAATCCGCGCCTCGTAGCGCCGATCAGTAGCAATACATCGGTGGGTCGTCTCAAGGTGACTCTTGGTGACAATGTGATTGCAGATGTGCCGGTGTACCCAGCCACTGAAGTCACGCTTGGAAACATCTTTAGGCGGATGATTGACACGATTCGCCTTTGGTTCCACTAATGAGCCAATCAGATACGATCGTCTGGTTAAATGGACGGTTTCTGCCGCTAGCAGAGGCATCCATCTCACCACTCGATCGCGGCTTCTTATTCGCTGATGCGGTGTATGAAGTTATTCCTGTTTACGCGAAGCGCCCGTTTCTATTCAAAGAACACATCGCTCGCCTCACACGAAGCCTGCATGAGATTCGAATGAAGATGCCGATGCCCGTAGATGAATGGGCAAATATCATCAGCACCCTGATCGACAAAAACAAAATAGATGATGGCATGATTTATCTGCAGGTCAGCCGTGGCGCAGACGTCATACGAAATCACGCGGTTCCCTTTGCATTAAGTCCGACCATTTTTTTAATGGCCAGCGCTCTTGCACCATTAGACAGCGCAACCCTACAAACCGGCGTGAGCGCACTCACGTTGGCAGATCATCGTTGGGCGCGCTGTGATATTAAAAGCACCTCTCTGCTGCCCAACATATTGGCTAAGAGCACAGCAGCGAGTGAGCAGGCATTAGAAGCTATCCTGCTTGCCGATGGCATGCTACGCGAGGGATCTTCGAGTTCTGTACTGATTGCGCGCAGCGGCACGCTGTTAGCGCCCCCTTACGGGCCAGAAATCCTACCAGGCACCACGCGCGATCTCTGCCTACGCCTGGCAAACGAATTGGACATCGCAGTAACGATCGCACCGATCACCGAACACATGTTGCGACAAGCAGACGAGATCATGCTGTGCTTTGCGACGCGCGGTGTATTGCCCGTGACCCGACTGGATGGCAAGCCCATTGGAGCAGGTACGCCTGGCCCGTTATGGCAGCGTTTGTATGCCGCGCTGGCCGCTTACCGACAACGGGTTGCCACGGAGCCCTTCAACACATGAGTGACACCGACATCCCACCACCCTCGCTATTAGAATTCCCAGGTGCCCATCCGGTTAAGGCGATGGGCCGACATACGCCGGAATTCCGACTGCGCATGCTGGAAGTGATCCATGATGAGCTGGGTCAGGAATCCATCATCGATATCCAAGAAAGAATGAGTCGCGACCAGAGCTACATATCCCTGACGATCACCGTGCACATTCAAAGCCGCGAGCACCTAGATCGCATCTATCGACAAATGCATGCCACGGGTCTTTTGATCTTCGCACTTTAAGCGTCGTTTGGAATCGCACCCGCTAACTGCGCGTGTATCTCTCCTGGTAACGTCAGCGCCTGACAGAGCAAGGGCACCAACGCACGAGCCGCATCGGCGACGCTCATCTTAATTCCTAAGCGCGTTAAATCAGTGATTAACAGTCCGGCATCGCCGCACGGATTAATGCGCATGAATGGCGCGAGATCCATCGACACATTTAAAGCGAGACCGTGGTAGCACGCGCCCCGCCTGATGCGAAGCCCAATGCTCGCGACCTTCGCACCCGCCACGTAAACGCCTGGCGCATCGCGCCGCGCCACCGCCGTCTGCCCATGAGCTGCCAATACGGCGATCAGCGCTGACTCTAAAGCACTGACCAAATCACGGATACCAAAGCCAATACGACGTAAATCAATCAGCGGGTAGATCACTAACTGCCCAGGTCCGTGATAGGTCACCTGGCCACCGCGATCGGTCTGAATCACCGGAATGTCTCCTGCCGTCAACACATGGGCGGGGTCAGCGTTCATTCCTAAGGTAAATACCGGGGGGTGACTTAAGCACCACAACTCGTCGGCGGTATCAGCACTGCGCTCTTCAGTAAAGCGTTGCATCGCGCGCCACGTGGGCTCGTACTCTACGCACCCCAACCAGCGCACAATCGGCGTCATCGCAAGCCCGCGTTGTTTCGCTCCAGCGCACGCTCAGCTCGATAACTGGAGCGCACCATAGGCCCAGATACGCACTCGAGGAAGCCCAGTGCCAGCGCGCGATCACGCCACTGCTGAAACTCAGCGGGAGTGACATAGCGCGCCACAGGCAGATGATGCGCCGTCGGTCGCAGATACTGACCTAGCGTCACCAGGTCTACCTGCGCAGCACGAAGGTCTTGTAGACACTGATCGATTTCCTCATCGGTTTCGCCAAGCCCAAGCATCAGGCTGGATTTGGTTAAAACCGAGGGTCGATAGCACTTAGCCGCTAACAGCACTGATAAGGTTTGCTGATAGCCCGCGCGCGGATCGCGTACCGGATGGGTCAGGCGTAAGACCGTTTCAATGTTTTGTGCAAACACCTCAATCCCACTATCAATGACCGCTCGCACAGAAGCCACACTGCCTTGAAAATCAGGCGTCAGCGCCTCCACCGCGGTACCGGGTCGGGATTCTTTAATGGCGCGCACACACGCCGCATAGTGACCAGCACCACCGTCCGCCAAATCATCACGATTGACGGACGTCAGCACCACATATTTTAAATTCATCAAAGACACCGTGCGCGCCACGTGTGCAGGCTCATCATGATCTAGCCAGCCGTGCGGGTTTCCCGTATCCACCGCACAAAACCGACAGGCGCGCGTACACACTGCGCCCATCAGCATCAAAGTGGCTGTACCGGCATTCCAACACTCACCGATGTTCGGACACTTCGCTTCCTCGCAAACGGTCACCAGCCGATGTGCTTTGACGATATCACGCACGACATCAAAGCCATCTCCCGAGGGCATCACGGCGCGTAGCCACGTGGGCTTTGCGCCACGCACCAAGGGCACCTCCGTCGTACTCGCCTTAATGCCGTCGCGGATCGCTGAAAAACCCTGCGGCGTCGTGTATTTTTCACCGCTTTTAGTCGTCATGTCGTAGGGCCTATGGCTGCCGAACTGTTTGAGCTGCCTGTATTGCCAGCTGATGAAAACATTGCATTTAAAGCGCTTAGTCGCTCGGGCGTACCAACATCTACCCACTGGCCAGTAAACAACTCAGCGCTAATGAGCCCAGCATGCAAGGCGCGATCAAGCACAGGCCGTAATGGGCGACGACCCGGCACTAAATCGGAAAATAGAGCCTGCGAATAGATCCCCATGCCAGAGAACGTATACCGACGTGCCCCAGTCAGACGAAGCTCGCCCGCCTCCAAACCGAAATCACCGGTCGGATGCTGCGTCGGATTCGGCACCAGCAGTAGATGCGCGAGCCTGCCGGTCGGTAGGATCAAAGGCGGCAGCCCATCGGAAAAAATGTCTGCGTTAATCACCACAAAGGGTGCATCGCCGAGCAGGGGAAGCGCATTGCGGATGCCGCCAGCGGTCTCTAGTGGCTTAGGGCCTTCATCGATCCAATGAATAGATAATCCAAAGTCTGCGCCACTACCGAGTGCGGCTCGTAACTGCTCACCTTGCCACGACAAATTAATAATAACCTCGGACACACCAGCAGCCGCCAATCGCTGCAGATGCCACACAATTAACGGCTTATTGGCCACCGGCAATAATGGCTTTGGCATGTGGTCCGTCAATGGCCGCATCCGCTCACCGCGACCAGCCGCTAATAACATGGCGCGTGGCGGCCTCATGCGAGCACTCTAGCCTGCGCCCCCGCGAAGCGTTCACTCACCAGATCCGTTAGCCATACATGTAACTCAGATAGCTCGCTGTAGGCCGCCGTTGTGTCTAACACGTACCGCAGCACCAAAGGCAAGTCGTTGAGATAGGCAATTTTTCCATCGCGATACCACAGGCGCGAAAAAATACCGAGCACCTTCAAGTGTCGTTGCAAACCCATCCAATCAAACCAGCGAACAAACTCTGCTTGATCCGCTTTGAGCAATAGACCTTGTCTCTCTAGACGCCGGCGATAATCCATAATCCATTCCAGCACCTGCGCTCTCGGCCATTCGATATAGCAGTCCTTAAAAAGAGAGACCAGATCGTAGGTTAACGCGCCGCGGATCGCATCTTGAAAATCGAGGATCCCCGGCCCGCCATCCGCTGCCAACATGAGATTACGAGAGTGGTAGTCACGATGAACGTACACTTGCGGCTGCTCGAGCGCCGCATCCGACAACTTAAGCGAATGTCGTGCAATTAACGCACGGTCTGCCGCCGACAGCTCCGCTTGCAAATGCCGCGCGACAAACCACTCAGGCAGCAACTGCAATTCTCTATCGAGTTCGCGGGCGTCGTAGCTTGCAAGACTGGCAGCGGCCTGCTGACCGCGCACCTGAATCTTGATCAAACTCTCTGTCGCCTCTCTATAGAGAGCAGGCCCTTTAGAGCGATCAGCCAAGGCAGCCAAATAGTGGGTGGAGCCCAAATCCGTCAGTAATAAAAATCCACGGTCATGATCGACCTCTAGCACCTCAGGTACGATCACGCCCATGTCGCGCAGAGCGCGCGCGGCCACAATAAAAGGCGTTAAATTCTCACGCTCAGGCGGCGCATCCATCACAATCAGGCTCCGCTCACCTGCGTGAACCCGGAAATAGCGCCTAAAACTGGCATCCGCCGACGCGGGGGCCACACGGGTACACAAAAGGCCTAAATCTTGGCTTAACCAGGATTTAAGGGCCTCGCGGCGTACATCCGTTGCAGCTTCAGTATCAGACACCATGCCGTCTGATTATAATGCGTCTAGAGCCGCCATCGCGGCGCTTATTGCTCACAATCAGGTTCTTCTGTTGTCACTACATGGCCTCACCCTCAGACGGCATTGGATTCGCCTCGCTGTCGCGGCCGGCACGGGGTTGGCTGCCTGCGTGGCGACCGCGGAGCCCTGCGCCAACACCGTAGAAGCAACACCCGCACCGACAACCACCCTCACCGACCGACTGGCGCCGATCAGCGTGTCTGCCGCCGGCGCCGAAATCGCAGCCAGCGGACAAACGACGCTCACCGGGCCGGTCACAGTGACCCAAGGGAGACGCACGCTCACGGCCACACAGGCAACCTACGCGGACAAGACCCAATCCTTCAAAGCCACCGGATCAGTGGATTACCATGATCCCATCATCCACTTAGCCGGCGATGTCGGCAGTTGGAATGCCGATGGCAGCGGTCAATTCTTAAATGGCACTTTTGATTTGCTCAGTCGCCAAGGCCATGGCCGCGCCGGCGACATGTTGCTGGATCCAAGCGGCAAGCTGACCCTCACCCATGTCGACTACACCAGCTGTCCGATGCAGAAGCCGGACTGGATGCTGCATGCCAATCGCATTGTCATTAACCAAAAAACTCAGGAAGGATTTGCGCACAATGTGCGTCTAGACATTGAAGGCATCCCCCTTCTGTATCTGCCCGCCTTGTCTTTTCCGATCGGCGATGCCCGACGTTCGGGCTTCTTATTTCCGATCCTGGGTCAAACAACCAATAGCGGCTTTCAAGTAGCGGCGCCTTATTACTGGGACATTGCACCCAATTACGATGCGACCGTCACACCGGGATTTTTCTCAAGCC
>CAIYVA010000118.1 GCA_903929455.1 uncultured Pseudomonadota bacterium
GAAGCTAAAAGAACCACTGGCAGATACCACCACGGTATCAGTGGCATTATTCGCAAGCGTTACCGTTTCACCCACACTCAGTCCGGCCACCGTGCCACCGATAGAAAAGCTGGCCGCACTACCTGAAGCCCCACCACCGCCGCCACAGGCAAACAATGGGCAAGAGGCAACCACCAGCATGAGTTGCAATCGACTTATTGGCCACATGACAAATGCACTGTTAAAACGCACCCACTGGAGGGTCATCCAAAATTATGACGATTTCGTGACGCGCCAGTCAGTGACGCAGACAGCCTACATAAGCTGTAATCACCGACGCTCCGCCAAAGAGAGGTGAGCAATCCGATCTAATTTTCAATCAGCCATGGGAGATCTACTGGCTCATCACCGATCGACCACGCTTCGCCTGATCGCCATGAGGGCGTATCAGTCAGATAAATCCGCCCCTCTTACTGACATTGACACGATTCAGCGCATACGTCGGCAGCACAACGCCGCGCGAATGACCCATGATGCTCGTTCATCTTTGTGTGAACTCAATTGCTCAGCGCACATCGCACAGTGACTTGATAAATCATGATTTATCATGATACAGTGCCTGTACCCCTCGACAATGAGAAATCTACTATGGCTGCAATCCGTGAAAAGTTCGCCACACAGGTGGATGCAGACCTTCTGCGCGAAGTGCGTCAACTCGCCAACCAAGAAGGCCGCCAACTCCAAGCGATCGTCGAAGAGGCATTGAAAGATTTAATGGAAAAGCGACTGCAATCCGAACCCCGACCGGGTGTCATGGCGGCTTATCAGTCAAGCCATGCGGCCTATGGGAGCTTGTATAAGAAACTTGCGCAATGACGGACTACCTGACCCGCCCTGAAATTCTGGCGATCCAGGCAGACCAAATCGATCGCTATGGCGGCTCACATGGCGTACGTGATCCCGGCCAACTAGAGGCTGCCCTCTTTAGACCACAGAGTGGCTACTATGCCGATCTGATAGAACAGGCCGCAGCCCTGTGGGAAAGCCTGGCGCAAAACCATCCGTTTATCGATGGCAATAAGCAGACCGCTTTCGCGGCAACCTATACGTTTTTGCTGGTGAATGGCCGGCAACTCAGCGCGGATGCCACACTGACCGGCGAGTTCATCTTAAGTCTTTATGCCACAGACACGTTTAACTTCGATTCGTTGGTGACGTGGCTACGCGCTCACGTCACGCCCGCGACCTAGCATCGAGACAAACGCTTAACTCAGTCTTGCTCGAAGCCAGGCCTGAAAATCTCTACCCAACTGCGGATGCTTCAGCGCGTAATCCACCGTCGCCTCTAAATAACCCAGCTTATTGCCGCAATCATAGCGTTTACCCTCAAAGGCATAAGCGTACACCGGGTCTTCAAGCAACAGCGCCGCAATGCCATCGGTGAGTTGGATCTCACCACCGGCTCCACGCCCGATTTTGTCAAGCTTATTGAACACCAGCGGACTCAACAAATAACGACCGACCACCGCCAGTGTCGATGGCGCATCAGCAGGCTTCGGCTTCTCCACCATGTGCTTCACGCGTGACACGGTGTCGGTCACTGCATCGACCGCTACGATGCCGTACTTATCGGTGTCCTTGCGCTCAACCGTTTGCACACCCAACACACTGCCACCATGCGCACGGTGAATATCAGCCATCTGCCGCAAGCACGGCACCTCAGAATCAATTAAGTCATCCGCTAGATGCACGAAGAAGGGCTCATCACCCACGACCGGCCGGGCACACAGCACGGCGTGGCCCAAGCCCAGTGGCGCGGGTTGACGAATATAAATACAGGTCGCGGAGGCAGGCACGATGCTGCGTAACACGGAGAGCAGCTCATGCTTGCCTTGCTCAAGTAACGCCGCCTCAAGCTCCGGCGCACTATCAAAATGATCCTCAATGGAGCGCTTAGAGGCACCCGTGATAAACACAAGCTTAGTCGCCCCCGCACTGAGCGCCTCCTCCACCGCATACTGAATAAGCGGCTTATCCACCACCGGCAGCATCTCTTTTGGACTTGCCTTGGTAGCAGGTAAAAATCTCGTGCCACGACCCGCCACAGGGAATACGGCGGTGTTGACCTTAGCTGCTTTCATCGACGAACACTCCTAAGCTTCGACGGCCCCGATCGGCCTTTGATCGTTAACGGGGGCGTACGGTACCACCGCGACCCGCGGTTAAATCGGACGGAGATAACGGTTTTTGTGAATCCCAATGCTTGCAGCCAGGACATTGCCAAAAGAAGTTGCTGGACGAGAAGCCACACTCGCCGCACCGAAAGCGCGCCGCACGAAGCGCCTGCCTACGAAGCGCTGCACACAGACGCTTCAGCATTGCCTCCGGCAAAGGCCCCTCGCCCGGTCTTAACGACTCCACCAACTCCGCCACCGTGGGCTCACGCGCCACATAGGCTCGCGCCAACTCCAATAAAGCCGACGCATCTAACTCACCCGCCACAATCGCTGCGTGCGCCAAGGCATCCGCAACCTCAGGACCATTGGCAGCAAGGGAAGAGACCACCTGAGGCAGCTCTGCTGAACGATGAGAACTGCGCAGAGCACGCACTAAGCGAGACAACACTTCACCGGCGAGTGCCGGACTCTGTAGCGGCACACCGCGCAGCAAGCGAACCGCCAGATCCGTCTCATTCATATCGACGGCGACATCGGCGCGCACCAAGGCAGCCCGCGCAAATTTTTTCTGCTCTTTGCGTGCCAGTCGCAACTGCGCACGTGCGGCCGGCAAATCCCCCGCAGCACGCGCAAGCTCAGCCAACTCACAAAAATAATGAGCAATGGCGGCGGGTTGCTCCGGTTTGGCGGCACGCGATAATTCGCGGTGCATCTGAATCGCCCGCTCCCACTCGCGCTCGGTCTCGTACAGACCAACCAAATCATGCAGCGCGGCGATCTGGTAGTGACCACCACTGGCTAATTCCAACAGCAAGGTCTCGGCTCGATCATAAAGGCCGGCACGCAAATAGTCCTGCGAGAGCGCGTAACTCGCCTGCTCGCGAAAGCCAGGCTCCAAGGCCTCGCGCGCAATCAAATCTTGGTGTACCCGGATCGCACGATCCACTTCGCCACGCCGACGGAATAACGCACCTAATGCAAATTGCGTTTCAACCATATCGCGCTCAACGGCGACCGCACGCAAGAAAGCCTCGACGGCTCGGTCGGGCTGGTCTTTGACGAGAAAATTAACGCCGGCGAGATACTCGCTGGAGGGCGCTCGGCGGGTCGATTGTCGGTACAAACGCCGACTCGATGCCCAACCAACGATGGCACCGGTGCCAATCAGGGCAGCTTCTATCCAATTTATACTCACACTGACCCCAGTAATGCGTGCCCGCTGATCAGCCCAGGGTCACACGCCCACACGGGCACAGGCCAGCTACTCCCGGATGGGGAATTGCTGCCCGTCATTCACGCGCTCACGCAAATCTTTACCTGGCTTAAAGTGCGGCACGTACTTACCCGACAAGGCCACCGCCTCACCGGTCTTCGGATTACGGCCCTGACGAGGCGGCCTAAAGTGCAAGGCAAAACTGCCATAGCCGCGAATCTCGATGCGCTCGCCAGTCGCCAGCGCGTCACTCATGATTTCCAAAATCTGCTTGACCGCCAACTCAACGTCTTTTGCGGGCAAATGCTTTTGCTTGGTCGTGATGATTTCAATCAGTTCCGACTTGGTCATATGCGTATCCAGATCCGCTGCGTTTTGAAATACTGGCAGAGCGGGTCCGCTCAAGGAGCGGACCCTACCCCATCAGCCGTTGTCTCGATCCGTGAGCTGTTCCTTGAGGAGATCGCCCAAGCTCGTGCCGGTGGGTGAATCCGTTCGGTAAGCCTCCATGGCTTCTTGCTCGTCATGCATGTCTTTGGCCTTAATGGACAGCGCAATGGCGCGCGACTTGCGGTCAACGCCCGTAAACTTCGCTTCCACCGAGTCGCCGACCTTCAAGAGCGTACGCGCATCTTCCACGCGATCTCTCGACAGCTCAGATGCCCGCAGATAACCCTCAATGCCGCCTGGCAGGTCGATAATGGCGCCCTTGGCATCCACTTCACGGACCGTACCGACCACAATCGTGCCCTTCGGATGATCGGCGATGAAGCCCGAAAACGGGTCCTTCGCCATTTGCTTGACGCCTAAGGAAATGCGCTCACGCTCAGGGTCGATGGCCAACACGATGGCCTCCACCGTCTGACCCTTCTGGTAATTGCGCACAGCCTCTTCGCCAGGCACATCCCACGAGATGTCCGACAGGTGCACGAGGCCATCGATACCGCCAGCCAAACCAATGAAGATACCGAAGTCGGTGATCGACTTAATCTGACCAGAGACACGATCGTCGCGGTTGTAATTCTCAGAGAACTCCTGCCATGGGTTGGGCTTGCACTGCTTTAAGCCCAAGCTGATACGACGACGCTCTTCGTCGATATCCAACACCATCACTTCGGTTTCTTGGCCAATGTGCACGACCTTAGCCGGGTTCACATTCTTGTTGGTCCAATCCATCTCAGAGACGTGCACGAGGCCTTCGACGCCCTCTTCAATCTCAATGAAGCAACCGTAGTCAGCAATGTTGGTGACCTTGCCCCAAATGTGCGTGTTCGCAGGATAGCGACGCGCAATGTTCTGCCAAGGATCAGCACCCAACTGCTTGATGCCTAAGGACACGCGCTGACGCTCACGATCGAACTTCAGGATGCGCACATCAATCTCATCGCCAACCTTGACGACTTCCGATGGATGCTTCACGCGCTTCCACGCCATATCGGTGATATGCAGCAGGCCATCGATGCCGCCCAAATCAACGAACGCACCGTAATCGGTCAGGTTCTTCACAGAACCCTTCACCACGGCACCTTCTTGCAGGTTGTCTAACAGGGCCGAACGTTCGACGCTGTACTCTTGCTCCACCACCGCGCGGCGCGACACCACGACGTTGTTGCGCTTCTGGTCAAGCTTAATGACCTTAAATTCAAGCACTTTTCCTTCCAGGTAGGAAGGATCGCGAACTGGCCGCACATCGACCAACGAGCCTGGCAGGAATGCGCGAATGTTTTCGATCTCAACCGTGAAGCCACCCTTCACGCGACCGTTAATAATGCCGGTCACAATCTGCTGTTCATTGAAGGCCGTCTCTAGACGCGTCCAGGTGCGGGCGCGCTTGGCTTTCTCGCGTGACAGTCGGGTCTCACCCGAACCGTCTTCCACGGAGTCAAGCGCAACCTCCACTTCATCGCCGGCGACGACTTCAACTTCGCCTCGCTCGTTCTTGAATTGATCGATCGATATCACCGCTTCGGACTTCAAGCCCGCATTCACGATGACATAATCTTGACCGACCTCAATCACCAGCGCAGTGAGAATCTGGCCCGGGCGAAACCGTTGGTTCGCCAGGCTTTCCTGGAACATTTCAGCAAAAGTTTCCGTCATTTGATGTGTCTCTTGTGGGACGCCTTCGTCTCACGTCAATCCTCGGATGCCGCCGGCTTTGCCGGATGAATCGGTATCCATCGAGGGGTTAGCTAAAATTCAGTCAACCGATTAGCATCAGCTGACCACCTGTTCCCCACTTGGCTTTCACCAAACGGCAACGCATTAACGATCGGTTAAGTGAGTGCGTGCAAGCGTCAGCACGCGGGTGATCACTTCCTCAGCCGTCAATGTCGTCGAATCGATGGAAATGGCATCGGCGGCGGCTACCAGAGGGGCCACCGCACGGGTAGCATCTCTCTCGTCGCGCTCCGCAATTTCCTGCGAAAGGCCGACGAGATTAACATCGAGCCCCTTATCTTTCAACTGGTTATAGCGCCTGAGCGCACGCGCCTCGGCACTGGCGGTCAGAAAGATCTTAAGCTGCGCCCCCGGAAACAGCACCGTTCCCATGTCCCGACCGTCGGCCACGAGGCCTGGCGATTGCACAAAAGCCCTTTGCCGCTCGGTTAAGGCCGCCCTCACCTGAGGATCACTGGCCACTTGCGAGGCCAAATTACCCACCTCTTCGGTGCGAATCTGCTCCGACACCTCCCGATCAGCCAAAAACACCTGCTCCTGGCCCTTCGCACCCACCCCAAAGCGGATGGCCATGGTGGCCGCGACCTGTGCGTGCTGCGGGGCACCGGGTGCTAAGCCCGCCTGCGCGCCGGCAAGCCCCACCAGTCGGTACAACGCCCCGCTGTCCAACCAATGAAAACCCAAGCTGTGAGCGACCCGGCGGGCGACCGTTCCCTTGCCGGAACCGGAAGGCCCATCGATGGCAATCACAGGATAGGCCTCGCTCATGTCACCGCTTGCAGACGAAATCCGACGCCTCGCGCAAGGCTGGCAAATTCAGGGAAGGAGGTGGCGACATTGGCAACATCCATAATCTCAATGTCAGCGCGCGCGCGTAAAGCGGCCACCGCAAAGGCCATGGCGATGCGATGATCTCCATGGCTATCGACTTGCCCACCCTGCAAGACACCGCCTTCGATGCGCATGCCATCCGCAGTCGCTTGGGCGTTAATACCCAACGCCATCAAGCCCTCTGCCATGACGGCAATGCGATCGCTCTCTTTTACCTTAAGCTCAGAGGCACCCGATACCACGGTGGTACCACGCGCACAGGCCGCAGCCACAAAGAGCACTGGAAACTCATCAATGGCCAACGGCACCAAATGAGGCGGGACCTCAATTCCGTTTAAAGGCACCGCGCGCACGCACAGATCAGCCACAGGCTCATCACCCACCAAGCGGGCACGCTCCACCTCAATATCAGCACCCATCAGTCGCAAAATCTCGATCACGCCGATGCGCGTGGGATTCATACCGACATTTAAAATCCGAAAGCGACCTTCCGCCGCCAACGCTGCCGCCACCAAGAAAAAGGCAGCGGAAGAAATATCACCCGGCACATCAATGTGCGTACCCAGGAGACGCGCGGGCCCCTGCAAAGACACCGATCCCTGCGCACTGACCACGGGTACGCCAAACGCACGCAACATGCGCTCGGTGTGATCGCGTGTAATGGCGTGCTCGTACACCGTCGTGGCACCACTCGCATACAAGCCCGCAATCAAAATAGCTGACTTCACCTGCGCGCTAGGCACTGAGAGATCATATTCAATACCGCGCAGTGAAACCCCGCCCTGCACACGCACGGGCGGTTTGCCGTCTGTGGTCACGATGTGGGCACCCATCAAGCGAAGCGGTGCCGCCGCACGCTCCATCGGACGTCGAGTCAATGACGGATCGCCCACCAAAGTAGAATCAAAGCCTTGTCCGGCGAGCAAGCCCATCGACAAACGCATGGCGGTACCGGCATTGCCCATATCGAGCGGAGCCGACGGCGCTTTCAGACCTCGCAGACCGACCCCGTGCACCACCACTCGCCCAGGCCCTGGCCGCTCGATCGAAACGCCCATGGCCTGCATCGCGTGCAAGGTGGCCAGACAATCCTCGCTCTCTAAAAACCCATCAACCGTGGTCACGCCCTCAGCGATCGCACCAAACAGCACCGCACGATGCGAGATCGATTTATCACCCGGCACGGTGACCTCGCCGCGCAGCACGCCGCCCGGACTCATCCGATAAGACGCCCGCTTCACCAGAGGAACCTTGACCGACGAGGACACGTCACAGCACAGCGCGCGGGTAAGAGCCGAGTAGCTTCATCAGAGACGCCACTTTCTTGACATCGACCAAGGCTTTCTTGACCGGTTTGTCTTCTGCATGCCCTTCAATGTCCATCAAAAACACATAGTCCCACTTCTTGCGACGCGATGGCCGCGACTCTAAGCGCGTGATATTGACGCCTTGACGAGCAAAGGGCTCTAACAGCTTAAGCAACGCACCCGGATCGACCGTATCTGGCGTTGATAACAACAAGGTGGTTCGATCTTGCCCCGATGGCTTAAGCAGCTTGCGACCGATCACCAAAAAGCGCGTGGTGTTATCTGGCCGATCCTCAATCTCTGGCACCAAGACAGTCAACCCATACACCTCAGCCGCCGCCTCACCGGCAATCGCCGCCGTGCCTTGCTCATCCCGTGCGCGCCTTGCCGCCTCCGCATTCGAGGACACCGGCAACAGCTCGACCTGCGGTAGATTCTCCTTAAGCCAACCGCGACATTGGGCCAAGGACTGCTGATGCGAACAAATACGCTCGATGGCGGCTAAGTTGTCCACGCGCCCCATCAAGTGCTGATGCACGCGCAATTCCACCTCACCACAAATCTTTAAAGGCGAGGTTAAAAACATATCCGCCGTATGACTCACCGTGCCTTCGGTGGAATTCTCAATCGGCACCACACCAAAATCGGCAGTCCCTGCCTCAACCTCGGTGAATACCTCATCGATCGCACCCAGTGGCATAGCGCGCACCGAGTGACCGAAGTGCTTGAGCACCGCCTGCTGCGTGAAAGTCCCCTCAGGCCCCAAGAACGCCACCTTCAAAGGCGACTGCTGAGCAAGACACGCAGACATAATCTCGCGAAACAGACGCAGCATCTCCTCATCGGACAGTGGTCCCTGCGCATTTCGTGCGAGCACCTGATGCAGCACAGCCGCCTCACGCTCCGGACTATAAAAGTCAGCAGTGCCAGCGGCACGCTTGGCCACACCGACCGTTTGCGCAATGCGCGCCCGCTCACTGATCAGCGCCTGCAAACGGGCATCAATCGAGTCAATGGCAGCACGACTATCCGCCACAGGCACCACCGCCTGCCCGCGCGAGGCGGGCGACTTGCGAGGTCGTAAGACCTTCGGGGGAGTGTTTTTAGACATAGACCAATCCTTGGCTGGCGGGTCGCCTGACATCGGACAACCCATGGAGGGCATCGTATCGGACATTACCGCCGAGTTCACCCGTGGCGAGTCGCAAAATCCCGCATAAAGACAATCAGCGCCTGCACCCCCGCAAGCGGCATGGCGTTATACAGGCTTGCCCGCAGCCCCCCGACCCGCTTATGCCCTTTGAGATGCATCAACCCCGCTTCCGCCGCCTCGCTGACAAAGACTGGCTCCAAGCGCACATCCGGCACAGTGAAAACCACATTCATGGCCGATCGATCGGCGCGCGCCACCTCGTTGCGATAAAACGCCTGAGCATCGAGGTAGTCATACAAAAGGCGCGCTTTGTGATCATTGACCTTGGCGATCGCCGCGAGCCCGCCCTGCGCCTTAAGCCACTGGAACACGAGACCCGATAAATACCAGCTGTAGGTGGCAGGGGTATTGAGCATCGAGCCCTCAGCCGCTTGGTGCTGATAATTCATCACCAGTGGCGTCTGCGCACGCGCACGACCCAACAGATCCTCTCGCACCAACACCAAGGTGATGCCGGCAGGTCCTGCATTTTTTTGAGCACCGGCGTAAATCAAACCAAAGCGACTGACCTCCAAGGGGCGCGAGAGAATATGCGAGGACATATCAGTGACCAGCGGCAGATCACCCACCGAAGGTATGAACGGGAACTCGACCCCACCAATGGTTTCATTCGAGGTGTAATGCAGGTAACGCGCATCACTTGGTATCTGCCACTGCGCTTGCGCAGGCACATGCCGATAACCGGATGCTTGCGCGTCTGCCACCACAGACACGCGCGCATAGCGACGCGCCTCAGCAATGGCCTTCTCTGACCAAAGACCGGTATTGACGTAGGCGACGGTGGAATCCGCGTTCGCAAGATTAAGTGGCACAGCCGCAAACTGCAGGCTGGCGCCACCTTGCAGGAACAACACACGATAATTTGCAGGCACCGCCAATAGTTCGCGTAGATCTGCTTCGGCTTGCTGTGCCACCTGCAAAAACGCTGCGCTGCGATGACTGATTTCCATCACCGACATGCCAGAGCCGCGCCAATCCATCAGCTCAGCGGCCGCTTGCGCCAACACAGCCTCCGGCAGAGCCGAGGGCCCCGCCGAGAAGTTATAGACGCGTGATCTCACCACTCGACACGATCCGGGTCGCGCACACTGAGCGCCTGCTCAGGTGGCAGCCTCAGGTGGCGCATCGGCACTCACTGCAGGCGTGACGGGGGTGGCCGACTCGTCTGCCGAGGCCGTCTCATCATCCGCCTCGATATACGGCACGCGCGCAAGACCCACCAACTGATCCTCGTCATCCAAGCGCATCAAACGCACGCCTTGGGTGTTACGACCCAAGGTCGAGATCTGTGCGACGGCGGTGCGCACCAAGGTGCCCGCCTTACTGATCAGCATCACATCATCCGTGGCCAATACTTGGGCTGCACCGACCATACGGCCATTGCGCTCTGACAGCGTCAGCGCAATCACGCCTTGACCGCCACGACCCTGCGTCGACCACTCCGAGGCTTCTGTGAGCTTACCGTAACCGTTCTCTGAGACCGTGAGAATGGCGCCCTCACGAATCACGATCAGCGCATTCACCTCGTGCCCCTCACCCAGGGTAATGCCGCGTACACCTGTGGCCTCACGACCCATGGCGCGCACGTCATTTTCATGGAAGCGAATCGCCTTACCCGCGGTGGTCGCCAGCATGATGTCACTCTTGCCGTCGGTGATATCCACACCCACTAAGCGATCACCCTCATCAAGGCCTACCGCGATGATGCCGGCAGTACGTGGACGAGAGAACGCTTCCAGCGGCGTCTTCTTGACGGTGCCTTGGCTGGTCGCCATAAACACAAATTTATCTTCTGGATAATCACGGATCGGTAGCATCGCGTTGATGCGCTCGCCATCCTCTAGCGGCAACAAGTTCACAATCGGCTTACCCCGGCCGCCACGACCGGCCAACGGTAACTTATAGACTTTCAACCAGTAGACGCGGCCACGGTTTGAAAAACACAGCAAGGTGTCGTGGGTTTGCGCGACGAACAGCCGCTCAATCAAATCCTCTTCCTTCATATCGGTCGCCGCACGGCCACGGCCACCGCGATTCTGCGTCCGATACTCAGTCACCGGCTGACTCTTGGCATAACCATCCGAGGTCAGAGTCACGACCACCGGCTGATCTTCAATCAAATCTTCCATGGTCAAATCGGAGTAATCCATATTGATTTCGGTGCGACGAGGATCAGCGAACTCTTCCTTGATCTCAATGAGCTCCGCCCGAATCACCGACAGCAAACGCTCAGGGCGCGCCAAAATATCGGACAGATCGCGAATCCGCTCTAAGATTTCGGCGTATTCCGCCACAATCTTGTTGCGCTCAAGACCCGTGAGACGATGCAGGCGCAGATCTAAGATCGCTTGCGCCTGCACTTCCGAGAGCACATAACCGGCAGCACTTAAACCAAAGTGCTCAGGCAAATGATCCGGACGCACGCGAACGCCTTCGGCGCGCGCTAACATCTCAGGCACCGCACCGCCCGGCCACGAACGCGCCATCAAGGCGACTCTCGCTTCTGGCGGCGCAGGGGCCGCTTTAATCACCGCAATCACTTCATCGATGTTAGCGAGGGCCACCGCCTGGCCCTCAAGCACGTGACCACGCTCACGCGCTTTCTTTAATTCAAATACGGTGCGGCGAGTGACCACCTCGCGGCGATGGCGCAAGAACGCATCCAGCAGTTCCTTCAAGCCCAACAAACGTGGCTGGCCATCTACTAGGCCCACCATGTTGATGCCAAAGACGGTCTCCATCGGCGTGTGCTTATAAAGGTTATTCAGCACAACCTCAGGCACCTCACCGCGCTTTAATTCAATGACGACCCGCAGGCCATCTTTGTCAGACTCATCGCGTAGCCCATCGCCAGCGATGCCTTCGATGACTTTTTCACGCACCAGATCTGCAATGCGCTCAAGCAAGCGGGCTTTATTAACCTGGTAAGGCAACTCAGTGACCACGATCTGTTGGCGTGAGCGCTCAAGCTCCTCCACATGCGTGCGTGCGCGCACATAGATGCGACCGCGACCACCCTTGTAAGCAGACACAATCTCCGCGGCACCATTGATGATGCCCGCGGTTGGAAAGTCAGGGCCCGGCACCAACTGCATTAACGCAGCGAGACTCAAGTCCGGATCATCGATGAGCGCCAAACACGCGTCGATAATTTCGCCCAAGTTATGTGGCGGAATGTTGGTGGCCATGCCCACCGCAATACCGGACGACCCGTTGATCAGAAGGTTCGGCACGCGCGCTGGCATGACGGAAGGCTCACGCTCAGACTCATCGTAGTTCGGTACAAAGTCGACGGTCTCTTTGTCGATATCCATCAACAACTGATGGGCCAACTTGGACATGCGCACTTCGGTGTAACGCATCGCCGCTGGCATATCGCCATCGACCGAACCAAAGTTGCCTTGGCCATCGACCAACATGTAGCGCATCGAGAACGGCTGCGCCATTCGCACCATGGCGTCATACACAGCCGAATCACCGTGCGGGTGATACTTACCGATCACATCACCAACCACACGCGCCGATTTTTTGTAGGCTTTGTTGTAATCAACGCCCAACTCATGCATCGCAAACAACACACGCCGATGCACTGGCTTTAAGCCATCGCGAACGTCTGGCAAGGCGCGCCCAACGATCACGCTCATGGCGTAATCGAGATAGGACTGTCGCATTTCGTCTTCGAGATTGACGTGCAGTAATTCGCGCGCGATTTGAACCATGCGTGGACGCTTCTTGCAGCTGTTTTTGAAGCCGCAATCTTAGCACAGGACAAGGCCAACTGGAGGCCGCGACCGGCCTAGACGGCCCCAACGCGGGTATACTGGCACGGACCCGAAAGCCGCCACCCAGACCACCGTCTGATGAGACCCACACCCGTGACCCACGCCCACCCTCATACCCCTGCGATTGACAACGTGGATCCCGTGGAAATCGCCAAGTTCGATCAGGGTGCCGCTCGCTTTTGGGACCCAGCAGGCCCTTTCGCGCCACTGCATCAACTGAACCCAGTGCGACTCCAGTACGTCAAAGCGTGCGCGCCGTTGGCCGGACGCCAGGTGCTGGATGTGGGCTGTGCCGGCGGCTTGCTTACCGAGGCCATGGCACGTGAAGGCGCGCAGGTCACAGGGATCGACCTGGCCCCTGAGTTATTGGCTACCGCGGAACTACACGCCTTAGACAGCGGGCTTCGCATCCACTACCGAGCGGTGAGCGCCGAGCAGTTGGCCTGCGAACGAGCTGGGCAATTCGATGTTGTTACCTGCATGGAGATGCTAGAGCACGTACCCGATCCCGCATCGGTGATTGCAGCACTCGCCACCCTCGTCAAGCCGGGTGGCTCCATCGTGCTATCGACGCTCAACCGCACCCTTAAGGCCTTTGCGCTCGCCATTGTGGGCGCGGAGTACATCGCGGGGATATTGCCTAAAGGCACGCACGAGTACGCCCGCTTCATTACCCCAGCCGAATGTGGCCAAGCAGCACGCGATGCGGGCCTGACCGTGGCTGGCATCCGCGGCTTACAGATGGGCTTGTTAAGCCGACAATTCTCCTTAGGCTCTGATGTGTCGGTGAACTACCTGTTACACCTCACGCGCCCCACCTAACGACCTGACGCTCACGACGGCACGCGGCATGGATGATTCAATCCCCTCCCTCACCCAAGCCTTGAGCGTGCAGTTTGCAGGCGCTAAGCGCATTTGGATAAAGGATGTGTATGCGCTCGATGCCGCCTTGGCTCGGATCGCCACCCAAGGTCTATCGCATGACGTCGCGCACGTTAAGCTCGATTGGTGGCGCGAGGAGCTCACTCGTTTACAGCAGGGTGAACCCCGCCACCCGCGCTCCCAGGCGCTGCATCAACACAGCCCCAAAGACCCGCTGTATCTGTGTTGGGATGATCGACTGACGGCAGTGGAATTTGAGTTGGTGGGCTTCGAACCTAGCTCCGTTCCTGAACTATTGACGCTGATTGATCGCTCCCATGGCGCACTGCAGCGTCTGCTGGCCAGCAGCCTCGGTGGTGCGGATGCCTCGACCTTGTCGCACGTGGGGCTCTCCTTAGGACGCGGCCTGGGCTTGCGCGATTGGCTGTTAAAACCGACGGCCACCGATGGGCTGCCGCAAGACACCTTACTCAGCCTTGCCACCTCAACCCTTGACGATGCCGTGAACGCCTTGCCTAAGCGCGCCCATGCCGCCCAACGCCATGCGCTGGTGCAAGCAGCACTCGCCCACGCACAACTAAGCGCTCTGTCTCACGGCAGAGGCCACCTCACACCCACCGCCCTGTCACACTGGTGGCGCGCCTTTAAAACGGCGCGCGCTGCCCAATTAACCGGAGCCTAACCTTGGCCTTGCCATTTCATGCCGCCCACTATCAGCCCGCCCCCGGCTTTCTAAAAGATCGCGTGATTTTATTAACCGGTGCCGGCAGTGGCATCGGGCGCGCGCTGGCGCGTGATCTTGCTGCGCACGGTGCCACCGTGGCGCTGCTCGGTCGTCAGATCAAAAAACTCGAACGCGTGTATGACGAGATTGTCGCCGGCGGTGGACCCACGCCCGCCTTGCTGCCCTTTGATTTAGAAAATGCACTGGCGCCGCAATACGACGCCTTAGCAGATGCCCTGCAAAAAGAATTCGGGCGCTTAGATGGCCTCGTGCACAACGCCGGCATCTTAGGGGTACGCTCACCCATCGCGCACTTTGATGTACCGACTTGGTGTCGCGTTCTGCAGGTGAATTTAACAGCCGAATTTTGTTTGACGCAGGTCTGTCTGCCGCTGTTGGAAAAAAGCGCAGACGCCTCGATCATTTTCACCAGCAGCGGTGTCGGCCAAGTGGGTCGCGCCTACTGGGGTGCTTACGCTGTGTCCAAATTTGGTGTGGAAGGTTTGGCGCAGGTCTTAGCCCACGAATACCAAGGCAATGAGCGGCTACGCATCAATGTGATCGATCCAGGCGCTACCCGCACCGATATGCGCGCACTCGCCTACCCTGGCGAAGACCCCAAGACTTTGAAAACACCGGCAGAGATTACCGCGGCCTACCTCTACCTATTGGGCCCCGATTCCCGCGGGGTGTCGGGTGAGCGCGTGCACGCTCAGGCGCCTTAGCGCTTGGACTCACCGCACCAGGCAAAGGCAAGCCGACCGCTTGGTACAGCGCATCGCGCTCTTTACCTTGCAATTCACGATGCCGCCCGCGCGAGACGGTGCGATCCATAGAGACAGGGCCAAATCGTGTGCGCAAAATGCGCCCCACCTCCAAACCCGCATCCATCACGATGCGCCTAAGATCTCGCCCATGACCGCGGCGCACTTCAAACTCGATCCACCGGTTACGCCCGGCACCGGCTAACAACACCGCCTGCGTGATCTCAAACGCAGGCTCACCCGCCGCGGCAGCTTCTTTAAAAGACTCCACCAAAGCTTCCGTGGGCTCGCCATGCACCCGTACCGCATAACGACACGGAATCTCGGCAAAGCGCTTACTGGCAGCGGCGCGCAACTGTCCATCGGTGGTGAATATCTCAAGACCACCATCTAAGGGCGCCAACGGCGACAGCGGCAACCAACGCCTGCCGCGCACGGCAGGCAGTCGATCATACGTAGAGGCGGCGGCCGCATCCCCTTCCGCGTCTGCCGTTTTTAAAGATTCACCCGGCGATCGATGATAGATCAACACCAAGTCAGAGGGTGCTGCTCGGTCGAGTCGTAATTTACGACCGTCCACGGCGATGTCGTCATGCTCCTCGACCTTTAAACCGACCGTGGCCTGCTTGCCATTAACGGTGACGCGACCCGCCGCAATCCACTGCTCTGCATCACGGCGTGAAGCGACCCCGGCACTGGCCAATACCTTTTGTAAGCGCTCAGCCACTCACGGAGCCCGATACCGCCACCGGCACTCCCTCATCCTCATCCGACCCCATAATCTCCTGCAGCTCAGCGGCCTCCGGTAAGGCTACGCCACTGGAGAAATCCAACTGCACGCCCAAAGACTCAATGTCCTTTAATTCTGCCAAGGTGGGTAGCGCATCTAAGGTTTTTAGACCGAAGTAATCTAGAAAATCTTTGGTCGTGGCCAATAGCTCTGGCCGTCCTGGCACCTCGCGATGGCCAATCACCCGCACCCAATTACGCTCAAGCAGCGTACGAATAATATTGGGATTAACCGCCACACCGCGAATGTCTTCGATCTCACCACGCGTGATCGGCTGACGATAGGCAATCAGCGCCAAGGTCTCAAGCAAAGCGCGCGAATACTTCGCTGGCCGCTCACTCCACAAACGCGAGACCGGTGTGGCAATCGAATCTCTAATCTGAATGCGATAACCACTAGCGACTTCACGAAGCTCAATGCCGCGACTCTCATACTCAGCGGCAAGCTCAGTCAGTGCCATCTCAATCGAAGCGCGCTCTGGCTTTGCAAACTCATCGAAGAGCTCAAACAGCTCAGTCACCGTCAACGGTCGACCCGATGCCAACAAAGCAGCTTCGACGACATTTTTTACATAGGGTTCACTCATCACGACTCCCATCATCAGTTCGTCACATCGGTGGCATCATCGTTAGCAGCCGACCATTCCGGGTGCGGTATCGCTTTGCACACATGCAAGGGCGCAAAAATCTCTGCCTGCACCAAATCGATTAGCCCTTCACGCACCAACTCCAAGATCGCCACAAAGGTCACCGTGACCCCCATGCGACCTTCAGACACATCAAATAGCGTGGCGAATTCCAGCAACTCATCACCTTGCAGTCTTGCCAAAATATCCGTCATGCGGCCACGCACCGATAATCGCTCACGACTGACATGATGCGTCGCAAACATCGCAGCGCGCTGAATCACGTCCTTAAACGCCAACAGCATCTCTTTCAGGGCAATGTCCGGCAGACTAGGCGCTAGCTTCCGCTCAACGAGCTCCGCTTCCGCTACGAACACATCACGCTCAAGCCTAGGTATCGCATCGATGTCCTCGGCGGCGCGCTTAAAGCGCTCATACACCTGCAGGCGTCGTACCAGCTCTGCACGCGGATCCTCTTCCTCACCATTGGCATCAGAGGGCGGCTTAGGCAACAACATGCGCGACTTGATCTCAGCCAACATCGCCGCCATCAGCAGGTACTCGCCTGCTAACTCAAGCTCCATGTCCTGCATCAGATCGATGTATTCCAAATACTGCCGTGTCACCTCAGCAATGGGGATATTTAAGATGTCTAGGTTCTGCCGACGAATCAGGTAAAGCAACAGATCCAGCGGGCCTTCGAAGGCCTCCAAAAATACCTGCATCGCCTGTGGCGGAATATAGAGATCACGGGGCGGCTCACTGATGTGTTCACCGTCGACGATCGCAAAAGGGATCTCACGCACCTCAGCGGCTGGCAGCAGGCTCATCGCTGCATCAGTGTCAGGAATGCTCATCGGTACTCCAACCCCATCGCCGCACGCACATCGGCCATTGTTTCGCGCGCAGTCTCGCGCGCTTTGTCAGCACCCTCATTCAAAATGCTACGCACTGCATCGCGATCCTCTTCGTACTCACGCGCACGCGCGCGAATACCTTCAATCTCAACCACTACCGCATCGATTAACGGCTTTTTGCAATCCAAACAACCAATACCGGCGCTTTGACAGCCCGCGCTCGCCCAACTTTGCGTCTCTGGCGTTGAATACACCCGATGCAAATCAAACACCGCGCACTTAGCCGGATTACCCGCATCGGTGCGCCTGGCGCGCGCAGGATCGGTTTGCATCGCTTTTAACTTCTTAGCGACCTGATCAGGCTCTTCCCGTAGACCGATGGTGTTGTTGTAGGACTTAGACATCTTACGACCATCCAGTCCGGGCACCTTGGGTGTTGCCGTCAGCAGCACATCAGGCTCGGGCAAAATCATACGCCCAGTGCCTTCCAGATAACCTTGCAAACGCTCCCGATCGGCCACTGTGAGACGGGCATTGCCCTCCAAAAGGGCGGCTGCGCGTGTCAGCGCATCCGTGTCACCTTGCTCTTGGTAGGCCTTGCGCATCTCTTTATAGAGCTCAGCGGATTTTAGCCCCAAGCGCTTTAAGGCCTTCTCTGCCTTATCGGCAAAATCCGCTTCCCGCCCGTAGAGATGGTTAAAGCGACGCGCCACTTCCCGTGTGATCTCCACATGCGCGACCTGATCCTCACCGACCGGCACAAAACCGGGGCGATACAGCAAGATGTCTGCACTTTGCAACAGCGGATAGCCCAAAAAACCATAGGTGGCCAAGTCTTTTTCTTTGAGCTGCTCTTGCTGGTCTTTGTAACTGGGTACGCGCTCGAGCCACCCGAGTGGGGTGATCATCGACAGCAACAAATGTAATTCCGCATGCTCTGGCACGCGTGACTGAATGAACATCGTGCAAGCACTTGGGTTAAGACCCGCACCCAACCAGTCAATCACCATCTGATAGGTGTTCTCTTCGATCATGGAAGGATCATCGTAACCGGTCGTTAATGCATGCCAGTCGGCCACAAAAAAGTAGCACGCATACTGATACTGCAGATCAATCCAGTTTTTAAGTGCGCCGTGATAGTTACCCAGATGAAGCTGCCCGGTCGGGCGCATTCCAGATAACACACGAGCATTGGATGCATGAGTGGCCAAAGCAGTCACAACTCCTCAACAAGCAGACGCGCGCGGCGCCCACCGAAAAACAATTTAGGCAAATACCCGCGCGATGAGGGTGCTCAACACGCGCATCACCGGACTTAATACAAAATCAAGAACATGGAGGTAGAGCAAGCCCAACACGATCCACATGCCATAGGGCTCAAGCTTATCTAGTTTATAGGCGGCTGCGGGCGGCAATAAACCCGCCAACACCCGCCCACCGTCGAGCGGCGGGATGGGCAGCATGTTAAACACCGCCAGCACCACATTGATCCCTAGACCCCATCCGGCCATTGCATACAGCCAATCGCTAGCCGGCCCGGCTCCAAACCAGCCCTGCGCAGCCAGGCCGCCAAGCACCGTCCAAAGACAAGCCATCACTAGATTGGACAAGGGGCCTGCCACCGCTACCCACGCCATATCGCGGCGTGGCTGCTTGAAATAGCGCGGATTCACAGGCACCGGTTTGGCCCAACCAAACAAAAAAGGCGACCCGATCAACATCAAACCAATCGGCACCAACACCGTGCCGATGGGATCCACATGCCGCAAAGGGTTGAGCGACAAGCGTCCCTGCGCCTGCGCGGTCCGATCGCCAAAACGCAAGGCCACACGACCGTGCGCCACTTCGTGCAAGGTGATGGCGCACACCACCGGAATGGCTGCGATCGAAATAGAGTGCAATGTCGAGGCTATGTTCATCTAATAATTGAGTTTTTCGATCTGTCGTGGGGTGCGGCTTCAGCGGGCGCACATCGCAAGGACTGATTATACCTTGTGGCTAGCCCGCCACCCGCTTCCTGTGAGACGCAAAACGCACGGGACAGAGGCGACCGATCGGCTACAGCCCAAGCACAGCCAAATCACCCTTCCCCTGGCGAATCAGTACGGGCGCATCCCCTGAAAGATCGACGATGGTGGTGGGCTCAAGCCCGCAGTGACCCCCATCAAGCACATACGCCACCTGGCGACCAATGCGCTCGAAGATCTCCTCGGCATCCGTTAACGGATACGGCTCCCCCGGCAACAACAAGGTGGAACTCATCAAAGGCTCACCCAAAGCCTCCAACAGCAGACGCGGGATCGGGTGGTCAGGCACCCGAATGCCAATGGTCCGCCGTTTTTCGTGCATTAAGCGCTTAGGCACCTCGCGGGTGGCCTCGAGAATAAAGGTGTAGGCGCCAGGTGTGGCCGCCTTAAGCAACCGATACTGACTATTGGACACCTTGGCGTATTTGGCAATCTCAGACAGGTCGCGACAGACTAGGGTGAAATGGTGGTGCTTATCCACCTCACGAATTTTTGCCAAGCGCGCCATGGCATCCTTATCACCCAACGCGCAGCCTAAGGCGTAACAGGAATCGGTCGGATAAACGATAACCTCGCCCGCACGTAACGCATCCGCCGCTTTTTTTAAAAACTGCAGCTGCGGGTTTTTAGGATGCAGGACTAACAATTCACCCATGATGACCGAAGGCTCACTTTAATGCGGACGCCGGCCGCTTTCGCTATCATACCGACCCCGCCGCCTGATAAAGCACCCATGCAGCCGCTCTTAGACTTTCTACCCGTTTTAGCCTTTTTCGTGGCGTATAGCCTAAAGGGCATCTATGTCGCGACCGCTGTGCTGATTGCCGGCACTGTTTTGCAGGTCTTAGTGCAATGGTTTAAGCATCGGCGTGTCCAACCAATGACCCTGATCTCAGCAGGCCTTGTGCTGCTATTGGGTGGCCTTACCCTCTGGCTCCACAATGATCTATTGATCATGTGGAAACCCACGGTTCTGTATGTGCTCTTTGCAGCGATCCTCATCGCCAGTCAATTCATGGGCAAAGCCACCCTAGTGGAGCGCTTACTGGGCAAACAACTCACTGCAGACGCCGCCACCTGGCGCATCGCCAACGTCACCTGGGCCGCCTTCTTTTTAGTGTTGGCGCTCGTTAATCTCTACTTTGTGTACGAGACCAGTCGCGACACGTGGGTGAAGTGGAAGCTAGCCACCCTAGGCATTGTCTTCGGCTTCGCCATTTTGCAAGCGCTGTGGCTGTCCCGCCGCGCCCAAGCCATCTCCGGAGAAGGCTAATGTTCTACAGCATCATCGGTCGCGATCATCCCGACTCCCTCACCAAGCGCCGAGCGGCCAGACCGGCACACCTAGCCCGCCTCAATGACCTACAGGCGGCTGGACGAGTCCTGCTCGCCGGCCCCTTTCCCGCCATAGACTCCCCAGACCCTGGGCCCGCCGGCTTTACCGGCAGCCTGATCGTGGCGGAATTTGACTCTCTGGCGGCGGCCCAAGCGTGGGCGGCCCAAGACCCGTACACCCTGACGGGGGTCTTTGCGTCAGTCGAAGTCTTACCCTTTATGAAGGTGCTACCATAAATACTCGGGTAGACCGGATCAGGGCCCTATTACAAGCCTTGAACCCCACCGATCTCGAGGTGATCGATGACAGCGCCTTGCATGCAGGGCATGCAGGCGCTGCAGGTGGGGCCGGGCACTTTCGGGTGCGGATCGTGTCAGAACGATTTCGGGGGTTAGCCTTACTGGCGCGCCACCGATTGGTGTACGACACCTTAGCGTCGCTGATGCCCGAGGAGATTCATGCTTTAAGCATTGATGCCAGACCAGCGAATTAGGTCAGTGACATCGCGTTTTGAGCATCATGTTTTTTTGACTTTTGGTTTTTAGATTTCGTTTTTGATTTTGACTTATACAAAAGGACACCCATGACCAAGAAAATTTGGATCCCCGCGCTGATCGCCGTCACGGCCATCGGGCTCGTGGCCTGCAATCAGAAAAAGACTGGCGATCACGCTGCACCGAAGCCTGCGGTTGCGACCGTCAATGGCAAAACGATCTCAGGTGAGGCCTTCGACATCTGGGTGAAGGCGCAAACCAACAAGAAAAGCGAAGACGTTACACCCGAGCAGCGCAAGAGCTTGCTAGAAAGTCTTGAGAACCTGTACATCGCCGGCGCTGAAGCTGAAAAGCAAAAAGTGGGCAACGATCCTGAAATAGCCGCTCGTTTAGAGTTGGAGCGCTTGAACCTCTTTGCAAACACGATGTTTGAGAAGTACGTCAAGAGCAAGCCACCAACGGATGCGGATCTCAAAGCCGAGTACGATCGTCAAGTCTCGACCCTTCCTAAGGAAGAGTTCCACGCTAGCCACATTCTTGTAAAAGAAGAGGCAGTCGCATTGGAAGCCATTGCTCAGTTAGGCAAAGGCGCCAAGTTCGCGGATTTGGCCAAGAAGCTCTCCATTGATCCTGGTTCAGGGAAAATGGGTGGCGATCTGAACTGGTTCACCGCAGACAAGATGGTTCCTGCGTTCTCTGAAGCAGTCGCCAAACTCCAAAAAGGCGAGTACACCAAGACACCGGTGAAGACGCAGTTTGGTTACCACATCATCCGCTTGGAAGACACCCGCCCAGTCACCCCGCCCGCTTTTGAGCAGGTCAAGGATCGTCTGGCACCCATCCTCCAGCAGAAAATGGTGCACGACTACATCGACTCACTGCGCAAGGCAGCGAAAGTCGAAGAGATCACGCCGAAGGCAGCGCCTAAGACTGAGGAAAAAGCAGCCACGAAGACCGAGGCAGCGCCAGCTGCTGCTGAAGAAAAGAAGAACTGATCCCATTTGATCTTAGGATCAAATCAAAGGCCGGCTACGAGAGTAGTCGGCCTTTTTTGTTGTTGGCCGTAAAAAGCCAGACTAATTAGGCACTCACATACTAGTGCCAGTGTATTTTTGCCGTATATGCCCAGATATCCGACTGTACTGATATTACGAGCGGCCTTTAAATAACTACGCGCACCGAATTGGGCCCATACACAGCTAAGGTGCGCGAGCAATGTATTAAACCTACCAAGACAAATGACAAAGGAGCGACCATCCATGAAAAAAAAATATCTAATTAACCTTGCCTACGGATTACTTATAACCGCTGGCACAGCGCTCTCCCCGCAGATAACGGCCGCGGGTCCCACGCAAAAATCCTCAATAAACACAACGATATATAAGCCAACCATCCAGACCCGCATTCCTGCAGTCGGTTCAATGGGGACAGGAAAATCTGTGGTCGCGCCAGGCTCCATGGGAACAGGCAAAAGTCAGAAAGCAGCGCCGGGGTCAATGGGTACCGGATAATCGACGATAGAAAACCCCCAAGCATAGATTCCCAAATAAATCGGGAGGTCCCCATAAATCCTCCCGATAACCCTTCACCCACGCAAAACGCGAGCAGTTCAGTTAAATTAAGAGAGGCGAGAAAGCCGCAGCACTCGTGGAACGGCAGTATGGGGCGAGACAACGTTGAACGGTAATAGCTATACAAGTGACGGGCAAAAATCAGAGGTCCTCCAAACTGCCTTATCAGCTTTGACACCAATCGTACAATTACTTTTGGATGCCGGAATCAACACACACCAACTGGCTCAATACGTTCGCGGATTAGCTGTCACAGAGTGCTCAGCGCGGCTAGTACAATCAGGGCAAAAACCGTCCGTATCCCAAATTGCTGCAGCCACAGGGCTCGCGCGGAGCGAGGTCCGGCAGCACTTAGCAAACCAGCTATCAGTACGACAGCTTGCAACGATAGCCCCGCGTAGAACGGATAGAGTCCTCACAGCCTGGAGAAGTGAACCGGAATTCCTTAAACCCGACGGGCAACCGCAGCCTCTACGGTATACAGGGACGAGCCCGAACTTTCGTGAACTAGTGCGCAAGCATGGTGGAGATATACCGCCACGAGCGATGCTTAAAGAAATGCGAATCTCGGGAAAAGTAACGGAAATATCATCAGGCCAGTTTTTACCATCAGCACAAACGACTATCGCCTCAGAAAACCAAATCGATCAGCTCAGATCGTTCGGCACCAAGCTGAACTCCCTCGGGGATACACTCCTCACCAATTTGCGCGCGCACCCAC
>CAIYVA010000119.1 GCA_903929455.1 uncultured Pseudomonadota bacterium
CCGGCATTTCTGGCAAGGGCAACAAATCGATCAGCAGCATTTCGCCGCCATGAATCAGTCCGTCACGTACATCGGGTGAATCCGAGGAAACACCTGGTCGGGTCACCATGACCTGATTGCCATTCGATCCACCAGAGGACAATGACGTCAACGGAGAGACGCTGCCCGAACCACCACCACCCATCTGCTGCATTAACGCATCACGCTGCGCTGGCGCCATGCTTTGCAGTATTTGCGTGGGGTCTGCACTTTGCTGCGCCCAGAGTGGTGTTGCGCACAGCACCGACATCGCGGCCGCAAGCAAAGTCACCCCCGCGGCGCGACCCATGGGCTTTAATCCATCAGTGAACGTAAAAAAGTGCATAGCAGAGAGGTCTCATGGGCAATGATCCACTCAGATGACTAAGACACTCGAGCGCTCAGTCGTCAGGGATCGATAATATATTGATTTGATTAGACTAATTATCTATCCGCACGTCAAAAGGAGGAAACGTCTTACTCGGTAGCCGCCTATCCACGCCTAGCCCAGTCTACGCAGTTCCGTCCTCTGATTTTGAGACGACCGCCACAAGTCCAACGCTTAATGGGTCGCGGTACGGCAAGAGCCCACGGAGCGTGGGTTATCGATTCCAATGAGACAAGCGCGCCAATATGGCTGCGATCGATGGCTCCACAGCAACACCCTGCCCGCGTACCGCCGGCGTTAATCGGTCCGCCAGCTGCTTACCTAACTCCACGCCCCATTGGTCGAAGGCATTGATATCCCACAGCACACTTTCAACAAAGACCTTGTGCTCATAAAGAGCCACCAACTTACCCAGCGTCGCAGGATCTAGGCGCGCAAAGAGCAGCAAGGAGCTCGGGCGATTACCAAGATGCACTTTATGTGGCGCCAGAGCGCTCGCTGCCGACTTCGATAAGCCCTTCGCCTGTAGCTCAGCCAAGGCCTCAGACTCGGTATAACCCAACGCAAAGGCTTCCGCTTGCGCTAAGGCATTGGCAATGGCGAGCTCATGTGAGTCCTGCAAATCAACGGATGAACAGGCTGAAAGCAACAGATCCATAGACACCGCGTCCGTGCCCTGATGCAGTAACTGAAAAAAGGAATGCTGGCCGTTAGAACCCGCCTCACCCCACAAGACTGCCTCCGTTGGATAATCCACCGGCGTGCCATCGCGCCGCACGCGCTTGCCATTGGATTCCATCGATAGCTGCTGCAGATACGCGGGAAAGCGATGCAAACGCTGGTTGTAAGGCAGAACGGCATGGCTCGTCTGTTGCAGATAGTGGCGATTCCACACGGCCAATAAGCCCATCAGCACAGGCAGATTCATAGCCAATGGGGCTGCCTGCGCGTGCTGATCCATCGCATAGGCGCCTTGTAATAGCGCATCGAAATTCTCAGATCCAATGGCTAACTCAACCGACAGCCCAATCGCTGACCACAGCGAATAACGCCCACCCACCCAATCCCACAGCGCGAAACGCGCGTGTGGCGCAATACCAAAGGCATTCATAGCAGACTGATTCACCGACACCGCAGCGAAGTGTGACCCCACCGCCGCCTCCCCTAAGCGCTCAACGATCCAGGCACGGGCGAGCGTCGCATTGCTTAAGGTTTCAAGCGTCGTAAATGTTTTTGAACAAATCACGATGAGGGTAGAGGCTGGATGTAAGCGCGCACTTAAATCAGCCCACTGCACACCGTCGATATTGGAAACAAAATGAACCGTCATGGCCGGATTGGCGTAGCTTTTAAGCGCCTCGACCGCCATGACCGGACCCAGATCAGACCCGCCGATACCGATGTTGATCACATCCGTGATGCGGCTACCCGTCGCGCCCAATCGCTCTCCACTGGTCACCGCTTGGACAAATTGGCGCCGACGCGCCCGCTCCTCATTCACCAAAGCACGAACATCATCACCTGCCACCAGCAAGGGGGTACCACTTTGATCGCGTAGCGCACTATGTAAGACCGAACGCTGCTCGGTAGGGTTGATCACATCACCACGAAACATGGCCGCAAAACCCTCACTCACCTGAGATGCTTGCGCGAGCGCCAGAAGATCAGTTAACACAGCGGAATCAATCTGCTGCCTAGAGAAGTCCAACAGCACACCCTCAGCCTCCACCGATAGGTGCTGATAGCGATTGGGGTCCTCCGCTCGCAAGCCACGAAAGCCCAATGCGGTGATGCGCGCCGCATGATCAGACAGTCGAGTCGCCAAGGCAGTGGAGGCAAAAGGCAGTCGCGTGGTGTTCACAAAGTGACTCTATTTTCGGTTTTCAATTTTTCGGATTTGAATTTGATTTTTAACTGGTTTCTTGAACTCAAATGAGCCTGCATTCAAATGACCTACACAGCGCGCCATCGCCGTCACAGGACCGCACCTGCAGATAACACACCCGCCTACTCAGCAGGTCGAAACAAACACTTTCCCTTAGACGCTTTTACCAAGGTATCGAGCGCATGCTCATGGGCCGCTAACTCCTCATCTGAGGCTCTAATCACAGGAATCACCAGACTTTGACGCCGCTTAGCGATTGTCACCGCCGAACTCTTCGCCGGCTTTGGCCGCTCCGCCGCCAAACTGAGCGCCCCCTGACCACCGGTCATCGCCAAATAGACATCCGCCAGCAAGCGCGCATCCAAAAGTGCGCCATGCAGCTCACGAGACGCCGCATCAACCCCATAACGCTTGCACAGCGCATCTAAGCTATTGCGTTGGCCTGGATGCAGTTGTTTTGCCATCACCAACGTATCTAAAATCGTGCAGCTGTCGGTCAGTAAACGCTGCGGTGGCGGTAGGCGCCCAAACTCATGATCGATAAAGCCCACATCAAAGGGAGCGTTATGGATAATCAGTTCCGCACCCGTGACAAAGGCCACGAACTCATCGACGACCTCCTTAAAAACCGGATGAGCCGACAAAAACTCAAGGGATAGCCCGTGCACGGCTTGCGCACCGGGATCAATGGGCCGCTCTGGGTTCAAGTAACGATGGAAGGTGTTACCTGTCGGCCGGCGATTCACAAGCTCAACGCAACCAATCTCAATGACCCGGTGGCCCTGTGCGGCCTCAAGGCCCGTGGTTTCTGTATCCAAAATCACTTGCCGCATGCCGCGATCACCCCTTAATCACTGTCAGACTTCACTCAACGTGGCGTTAATGATCCCATCCGTGCCCAAGGATTCAAGCCCTTGGTTCGCCAAGCGATCAGCACGCTCATTCCCTGGATGACCCGAATGGCCCTTGACCCAATGCCATGCAATCTCATGACCAACCACTAAGCGATCCAAGTGTTCCCACAAGTCTTGGTTTTTCACTGGTTTCTTGGCCGCCGTCTTCCAACCACGACGCTTCCACTGCGGCAACCACTCTAGAATGCCCTGCCGTAGGTACTGTGAGTCAGTATACAGCGCGACCTGACACTGCCGAGTCAGCGCTTCCAACCCGCGGATTGCTGCGAGCAACTCCATGCGATTATTGGTGGTCAGCACTTCCCCCCCACACAGCTCGCGCTCAACATCCCCGTACACCAGCAGAGCCCCCCAGCCACCGGGACCTGGGTTGCCGCGACAGGCACCATCCGTATAGAGCGTGACCTCAGACATTAGCGCTACTCACTCTCAGCCTCCCGCCCACTCCAAAAAACCTCATCACCATCGGCTCCCTCTGCGTCACGCACTTAGGTCGAGCTCACTGCGGCACCCGCCAAGACGCGCGGTGCTCGTCGCCGCGGTCGGATCGGGGTCATTGTGTACACCCGCTTTTGCGCTTTCAGAAGATACACACTACCGCATCGTCCACCGGTCAGATCAACCACAGCATGCGAGAGCACTGCCAACGGGCCCGATGCCAATGATTCTACCGGCCAACCCACGCTCGCCCACTGGGTGCCGGCCACCTCAAATCCCAACAGGCTAAGCCAATCTCGCAATCGCTTGGCCGACAGAAATTGCCTAAGGCCTGGCGGAAAGCCCGCTTGGCTTACATGGTGCCTCAGCGCCCACGTGCTGTAAGGCGCAAAACCTAAAATCAGCACATGACCCTGCCCCACCAACACGCGCTCGACTTCACGCAACACCGCGTGCGGCTCTGGCTCAAACTCCAAGGTGTGCGGCAGCAACACCGCATCCACCGACTGCGCCTGCAAGGCCAAAGAGGAGGCGTGACTGACGCAATCCCCGCACGCACCGGGCTCCGCTAGGAGCACTCGCCTTGGCAGTTGCGCATGAGCCAAAAAACCACTGGCCGCACCCCATTGACCGATTTGTACGCAGGTCGCCCCAAAAACGCCCTCCAATGCCCGCGAAATCAAATTTATTTCTTTATTAATCAATAATTTACCGAAATACCCCTGTAGCCAGTCCTCTAAGGGGTCAACGGTCGATGGCGACGGGCTTACAGGGATCATAGGCAGTTAGAATACCCACCTTACAGTCCCTTCACCAAGCTTAAAAAAACTAGCCACGGGAGGGAGTTACAGGTTAAATACCTACGCTTTACTTCGTGCTTCACAGGGGCGCCGCTGAGGGCGCACGCACCTGAACAAGACCTAAGGACCCGTCAGCGGATGACCTCGAGCGCACCAGCCACTGCCGATCGCAACCCACGCGACGCTCAACCACTGACCGTCCACTGCGTACCCGCCTTTATCGATAACTACCTGTGGCTGATTGAGGGTTTAAGCGGAGCCACCGAGCAGGTGGTCGCGGTGGATCCGGGTGATGCGAAACCCCTGTTAGCCGTACTGACCCAGCAGCATCTGCGCTTAGCGGCCATTTTGGTCACCCATCACCACGCCGATCACACCGGCGGCATTGCCCAGTTATTGGCTAGCCCATCGACCCTCGCCAACCCATCCATTCCGGTCTTTGGCCCAGCGAACGAAGCGATACCGGGGCGCACGCACGCTGTCCGCGCGCACGATCAGGTGAACCTACCCACCTTGGGCCTGCACTTTGATGTGTTGGAGGTGCCCGGCCATACCGCAGGTCACGTGGCCTATGCGGGCCATGGCGCCCTGTTTTGTGGGGATACGCTATTCAGTGGCGGCTGCGGTCGTTTATTTGAGGGCACCGCCGCACAGATGCTGCAGTCACTGGATTCCCTTGCGCAACTGCCACCCAGCACACGCGTGTACTGCGCACATGAATACACAGCGGCCAACTTGCGTTTCGCCCAAACGATCGAACCAAACAACCTGGCACTGAGCGACTACACACAAGAGGTACACGCGCGTCGTGGACGCGGTGAAGCGACGATTCCGACACTGCTCAGTCGCGAACTGGCGATCAATCCGTTTCTTCGTACCCGCGAAGCGAGCGTCAAAGAAAAAGCAGCAGCCCACGCCGGACGCGCACTCGTCGATGATGCCGATACCTTCGGCGTCATCCGCCAATGGAAAAACGAGTTTCGCGGATGAGCACCTCTCCTGCGTTAATGGCGCGACTGACTCCAGACCGCGCATACCGCGCGCGCATCGCATCACTACTCGTTTCGCTCGTGACAGTCCTCGCGGGCTGCGCCAGCAAACCACTTGATTTAAGTCACGATTGGCCCATGGTGCCAGCCACCCGGGTGGTCGCTACACATCATCAAAAAGCGACCCCACCGACCGAGAACAATAGCGATCGACTGGTCACGGATCCAGTGCCTTTAGAGCACACTGCATTGGAGGATCTCCCCAATGTGTTTGATCGCATTCGTCTCGGCTATCAACTGCCGGAAATCGATGACCCAGCGATCGATCGCTTGGTGCGTTTTTACGCCAACCAGCCCACCCGCTTAGACCGCACGTTCGAGCGCGCCGAACGCTATTTGTATTACGTCACCCGCGAGCTAGAAGCGCGCCATATGCCGCTGGAACTTGCCTTCTTGCCGGTCATCGAGAGTGCCTATAACCCATACGCCTACTCGCGCGCGCGCGCAGCCGGCATGTGGCAATTCATCCCCCCCACCGCCAAACATTATGATGTTCGCGTGAACTGGTGGCAGGACGGGCGACGCGATGTGGTGGAGTCCACACGCGCGGCACTCGACTATTTATCAGAGCTACATACGCTATTCGATGGCGATTGGTTGTTAGCCATCGCGGCCTACAACTGTGGCGGTCAAGCAGTCCTACGCGCCATGGATCGCGCCCGAAGTCGGCAGCGACCCACTGACTTTTGGCATTTGGATCTACCTAAGGAAACCCGATCCTACGTACCGAGTCTTTTGGCCATGGCGCGCATCGTTGCTAAGCCTGAGGCCTATGGCCTTGAATTCGCACCGATTGCCAACCACCCCTATTTTGCACAAGTGGAGATTGGTACCCAGATCGATCTGCGCCTCGCGGCCGCGATTCTTAATCTGAATGACAATGAATTACACGCGTTAAATCCGGCTTTCAATCGCTGGGCAACCGATCCAGAAGGCCCCTACCAACTACTGGTGCCCCGAGCGCAGGCCTATGACTTCGCCCGCACGGTTTCAAACCTACCACTCGAGGCGCGCGTACCCATTGAGCACTACACCTTAGGTCCGAGCGACTCCTTAGAAAAAGTGGCTAAAGCGCGCAACCTACCGTTGACACTTTTGCGGCAAATGAACGACCCACTCAATAATTTCAAACCGGGCAATGACATCTTATTGCCCGCCAGCAAAATCGAGCCATTACGCGCAGGACTGATTATCGAAGGCGAAAGCCCGGTTCCCGGTAAGGCCAGTCATCACAAACTGTATGTGGTGCGCCGCGGTGACACCTTAGCCTCCGTTGCCAAAAAACATCACGTCGGCACACAGACGCTCGCCAAGCTCAATGGCCTATCCACCCAAGCTCTTCTTCAGCCTGGTAATACTCTGACCATAGGCACCAGCCAGCAAAGCAAGCGCGCGGTGTCGCGCGAATCCACAACGGGACAGCGACAGGTAACCTACCTAGTTCGACAAGGCGACACGCTACCAATGATCGCCAGTAAGTTTTCAGTGACCACAGCGCAGATCAAAAAGTGGAATCAACTCAAATCCACAACCCTCAAACCGGGACAACAGCTTGTGTTGGTCCCTTCCCAAAATCAAGATTACGGCGGATAAGGATTAAGCATGGGATTTTTAAGCGGTAAACGAGCACTTATTGTTGGCGTAGCCAGCGACCGATCAATTGCCTATGGCATTGCCGAGGCGATGCACCGTGAAGGCGCAGATCTTGCCTTCACCTACGTCGGTGAACGTTTCAAAGATCGGGTCACCGAACTGGCCAACACCGTTAACTCCTCCATCGTCCATGAAATGGATGTCGGCGTAGACGCGTCCATCGATGCTGCGTTTGCTGCCTTAAAAAGTCAGTGGGGGCACCTCGATATCTTGGTGCACGCCGTCGCCTTTGCGCCGCGTGAAGCGCTCGCCGGGAGCTTCACCGATAACACCAGTCGCGAGTCCTTCCGCATAGCGCACGACATCTCAAGCTACAGCTTGACGGCGCTAGCCAAAGCGGCGCGGCCGATGATGGCCGGACGGGCAGGCTCGATCGTCACGCTGTCCTATTTAGGCGCCATCCGCTCGATTCCTAGTTACAACGTCATGGGCTTGGCCAAAGCAAGCCTTGAGGCCAATGTGCGCTTTCTCGCGGCGGACTTAGGCCCTGAAGGCATTCGAGTGAACGCCATCTCAGCGGGACCCATCAAAACACTGGCCTCTGCTGGCATCGGCGGGCTTCGCAAGATGCTCTCGCATGTCGCCTCCGTGAGCCCACTGAGGCGCAACGTGACGCAGGAAGAAGTCGGTAATGCGGCTGCTTTTTTGTGCTCTGATCTTGCGGCCGGCATCACCGGCGACGTGTTGTATGTCGATGGCGGCTTCAGCACCGTCGGCATGAGCTTTGAGGGTGAGGGCTAAGACCTAGCGCTCTGTAAGATCCGTCACTCGAAGAGTGACGGATTCATCTTAATGTTGGCTTTCGCTTTCAGCGACATCAGATAACTACCCAGTTCCTGCGCGCCCACTGAACGGGAGAATTTCTCCGCGGATGCGCTCGCTTTGTCCGTCAGAACACCGGGCGCTACTTTAGAGACCGCAAACACCGCCCAGTCTCCACTCGAGAGGCTGAGCGATCCCGCGCTCACCTGCGACGCACTCGGTGCCGTCGCCGCAAACGCGGCACTCAACACGTCAGGCGCCACCGTACGGTCCTTGCGACCGACACTCTTAAACGCAGCCACCTTGATATCGGTCGCATTCTTGGACTGATCAGCCGCTATGCCACCAACGCTTTTAACGACCGCATCCCAGGCGGTGCCTGCGGATAAGTTCGCCACCAAACGTGCCGCCGCCGCCTTCGCATCGCGCGCACCCAGTTCACGGCGCGCACCGTCTTCTGCTTTGGCAAGCAACGAATCGATGGGCAATTGCGCAGGCACGCGTCGATCACTCGCTCGAAGCACAATCACATCGCCCGGTGCAATCTCGATCGGCCGACTATTTTGCCCCGCCAACACATCTGCACTAAACGCTGCCTTTAAGACTTTTGGATTCGAGGCTAGGGCATTACCCGTCAGCCCATCATAAAAAGCAGGCACTTCTTCAATGGACAAGTTCAAGGCTTTAGCAATTGGCGCCAGAGTACCGCTTGCCTCAAAAGCCAACTGCTCGATTTTCTCTTGGCGCTCACCGAATTGACGCTCGCCTTCTGTTTTCTGATATTCGTGAGTCAGCGCCGCTTTAACACTATCAAAGGAGGCAACCAGAGCAGGCTCGATCGCCTGCAATTGGATCACATGCCATCCAAAAGGTGTTTTTACAGGACCCTTAATCTCACCCACTTTCATCGCAAAAACAGCGTTGGCAAACGGACCGACAAAAAAGCTTTTCTCAACCATGCCGAGATCGCCGCCTTGCGCTGCCGAACCCGAGTCCTGGGAATACTGTTTGGCCAGCGCCGAAAAATCAGCACCTGGTTTGGTGGCTAAGGCATAAATCTCTTGCGCTTTTTTCTGGGCAGCCGCCGCATCGGTGCCTGCCTGAATCAAGATATGGCGCGCTCGGCGCTTCTCGGCTTGCGTATAACGATCTTTCACGGTCTCAAAATAGGCTTGCAGACTGGCATCGTCCACCGGACCAGAGCTGTCCACGAATTTCAGTTCGACATAACTCAAGCGCACCGTATCTGGGGACTTAAATTGGTCGAGATGGGCCGCATAATAGGCTTCGACAGCCGCCCGGTCGGGCTTCGCCAGCGCCGCGAAATGAGCAACCGGCAGTACGATGGATGCGACCTCACGGGTCTCATCTTGTAACGCCACTGCGGTACGCACTTCATCGACGGTCGCAAAGGCAGACAGCACCAGCGCCACCTCAAGTGCGCGCGATTTTAACTGCGCACGCTGATCCGTCTCAAACCGATCCGGCGTTAAACCGCGGGTCTGCAACAGACCGTAATAAGCATCTTTACTGAACTTGCCATCCACCTGAAAGGCAGGATTGGTCTGAATCGAATCAATCACATCACTGTCAGTGACTTTATAACCAGCGGCGTTGACCTTTTGATTGAGCAGCGTCGTATTGACGTACTGATCTACCAATGTGGCGCGCGTCGCTTGTTTGATGTCCGCTGGAATCTCGTCAGGGTAGCTCTTGGCTAGCTGCGCCATTTGACCTTGATAGTCTTGCTTCAGACGAGCGATCGGCAGCTCTTCACCGTTGACCTTGATGCCCTGCCCACTGCCAGAACCAAAATCCACGACCCCGTGCACGCCCCACAGGGTGAACACAATGGTGAGCGGGGCCATGATAAACCAGAACACTTTACTTAAGCGGTCATGGATCCATTGCAGCATGGCAAAGCCCCTGTGTGAAAACGGCCGCGGGATCACCGCGGCCGTTGCAAACGTAAGGCCCATCCGACACGGGCCTTGCACCAAAAGACTGGCGGAGTGGACGGGACTCGAACCCGCGACCCCCGGCGTGACAGGCCGGTATTCTAACCAGCTGAACTACCACTCCACATCTCAAAACCGATTCAAAGCCACCGACCGTTTTAAGGCCGGATGGCTTTAAGAACTGGTAGGTGCTGAGGGTCTCGAACCCCCGACCTTCGCCGTGTAAAGGCGACGCTCTACCAACTGAGCTAAGCACCCGTACTCGGCTCTTTCCCACCGGATCCTATGTCACCAGGGGGTGCGAAAGAGCCCGAAATTGTACCTGATCGAAATCGTTTTGCGGAAGCCATTGTGCCTTTGAAAGCCCTGACGACGCAAAAACCCGCCCCTATAAACGCTCTGCGCCCCTCAAAAGGGGCGCAGCGCTTATCCCAAACCCGCCCGCCCGCCGCCTAATGCGCCGGAACTGGCTTCTGCTTGGTTCGAACGCCCGCCGGCAGGGTCACAGGCGCTCCGTCGGCCTCCCGCTCAAGACCGATCTCCACCACCGGGCTTCGCTCTAGCGCCAAATCTAAGACCTCATCAATCCACTTGACCGGATGAATGGCTAACTTGTCTTTGATGTTGGCAGGGATTTCCGCCAAATCCTTCTCGTTGTCAGCTGGAATCAACACGGTGGTGATGCCACCCCGATGCGCTGCCAGCAGTTTTTCCTTCAAGCCACCAATCGGTAGAACCTCACCGCGCAAGGTGATCTCACCCGTCATGGCCACATCCGCCTTAACCGGAATCTTGGTCAGCGCCGAAATCAGAGCGGTGGCCATACCAATACCGGCACTCGGCCCATCCTTAGGCGTAGCCCCTTCTGGCACGTGCACATGGACATCATTCTTTTGATAGAAGTCGACCTCCAATCCCAGCAGCGCCTGACGGCTTCGCACCACGGTCATGGCGGCCTGAATCGATTCTTGCATCACCTCACCGAGTTGGCCGGTGTACTGCAACTTGCCTTTGCCCGGCACGACTGCCGACTCAATGGTCAAAAGCTCACCACCCACTTCAGTCCACGCGAGACCCGTGACCTGACCAATGCGATTTTCAGACTCGGCTTTGCCGTATCTAAAGCGCGCTACGCCCAAATACTTGTCAAGATTCTGGTCATCCACCGCAACTGAGGTGATGCGCTCACCCAACAGGATTTCCTTAACGGCCTTGCGGGAGATCTTGGAAATTTCGCGTTCTAAGTTACGCACGCCCGCTTCGCGCGTGTAATGCCGGATGATGCCGGTGACTGCGCTGTCTTCAATTTTAAGCTCAGACTCTTTGAGGCCATTAACCTTAGCCTGCTTTGGCACCAAATAGCGCTTAGCAATATTGGCCTTCTCATCTTCGGTATAGCCCGCCAACCGGATCACTTCCATACGATCCAATAATGCCGGTGGAATATTCAAGGTATTCGCGGTACACACGAACATCACATCAGACAAGTCGTAGTCGACCTCCAAATAGTGATCGTTAAACGTGGTGTTTTGCTCGGGATCTAACACCTCGAGCAAGGCGGACGCCGGATCGCCTCTAAAATCGGTCGACATCTTGTCGATTTCATCTAACAAAAACAGTGGATTACGTACACCCGCACGCGCCATATTTTGAATGATCTTACCTGGCATGGATCCGATGTAGGTGCGTCTGTGCCCACGAATTTCAGCCTCATCACGCACGCC
>CAIYVA010000120.1 GCA_903929455.1 uncultured Pseudomonadota bacterium
CAAGATCATTATCGATACCAAAGGCACCGGTAACATGGTGTATCTACCGCTCGATAAATTGTTGGAGAAGCGGGGTGAGCCTGCGCATGCGGGGCCTGGGCTGCCTGAGGTGAATGTAACGCCGGCGCCCGTGCGCCCAGATCCCGTTGACTCTGCTGCCGATGCGCGCAGTCGCGCCAGAGGAGATCGCTAATGTTAGCGCCTAAGACCGTGTTGATTGGGGTGCTGGTCGTGGCATTGCTTGGCCTAACGCAGAGCATGTTTATTGTGCGAGAGACTGAGTCCGCACTTAACTTAGAGCTTGGTCGTGTGGTGCGCTATGACTACGCACCCGGCTTGCATTTTAAGGTGCCGTTTCTGCAGAGCATCGAAAAATTTGAAAAACGATTGATGACCCGTAACTATCCCGCAGAGCAGTTCTTGACCAGCGAAGGCAAGATTCTGAATGTGGATTTTTATGTGAAATGGCGCATTGCTGATCTCGCTCAGTACTACCGGTCGACCGGCGGGCATGAGGATGCGGCGGCAGCGCGCTTAGCGGAAATCGTTAAAGACGGATTAAAAGGAACGATCGCGCGTCACACCATTCAACAGGTGGTGGCTGCGGAGCGTTCTGAGTTAATTGGTGATGTGCTGGCCTTTGCTGGCAACAGTGTGAAGCAGTTGGGTGTGACCATTGTGGATGTGCGAGTGAAGCGCATCGATTTGCCGGATGATGTCAGTGAGTCGGTGTTTAATCGCATGCGTCAGGATTTTGCACGCCAAGCGGCGCAGCTTCGTGCTGAAGGCGAGGAGCAGGCGATTAAGATCCGTGCTGAGGCTGAGCGCCAGCGCACTGAAATTTTATCGGGTGCCGCGCGTGATGCTGAAAAAATACGCGGTGAGGGCGATGCCAAATCCACAGCGATTTTCGCCGCCTCAACTGGCAATAACGCCGAGTTCTTTTCGTTCTATCGCAGCTTGCAGGCTTATCGTAAAACCCTGGGTCGTGAGGGTGATGTGTTAGTGCTATCCCCTGACAGTCAGTTCTTTAAGTACTTTCGTGACCCGGCAGCCAAGTAGATGAGTCAGGCGTCTGTCTATCTGTGTCGTCTCGCATGAGTATGGACTGGTCGACCTTGGGCGCGGCCTTTGCGCTTTACTTGGTGCTCGAAGGGGTCATTCCGTTTCTCAATCCGAGTGTCGCGCAGCGAGCGTTTAAAGCGATGGCGGAGACGCCTGAACGCGTCTTGCGTTTCATGGGTTTGGCTAGCATGATCGGCGGCTGCGTGCTTTTGTACGCCATCCGCAACTAAGTCCGCAACCGCAGCCGGGAATATTATGGGCAAGAATGTCATCGTGATCGGTACCCAGTGGGGTGACGAGGGTAAGGGCAAGATCGTGGATCTTCTGACCGAGCGGGCATCGGCTGTGGCGCGCTTTCAGGGTGGTCACAATGCCGGGCATACGCTGGTCATTGAGGGTGAAAAGACTGTGCTCTCGCTGATTCCATCCGGGATCTTGCGCGAAGGCTCGCAATGCTTGATCGGTAACGGTGTGGTCATTTCCATGAGTGCCTTGCTCAAGGAAGCGGATATGTTGGTGGGTCGGGGCGTGCCGGTATTTGATCGGTTACGACTAAGCCCCGCCTGTCCGCTGATCTTGCCGTCGCACGTGGCGCTTGATTTGGCGCGTGAGCGGGCGCGCGGTGTGAATGCCATTGGTACCACCGGTCGTGGCATCGGTCCCGCCTACGAAGACAAGGTAGCCAGACGCGCGGTGCGCGTCGGCGATCTGTTTCAGCGCGAACGCCTCGCCGCTAAGCTCGGTGAGGTGCTTGATCTGCATAACTTTATGCTGAAGCACTATTACAAGACCGAAACGATCGATTTCCAGGCCGTGCTAGATGAGATGCTGAGCCAAGCAGAGCGGGTTAAGCCGTTGGTCGATGATGTCAGCCTGATCTTAGGTAAGTTGCAGGCAAGTGGTGCCAACATCTTGTTTGAAGGCGCGCAAGGCGCGTTACTCGATGTGGATCTAGGCACCTATCCATATGTGACCTCCTCGAATACCACCGCAGGTAATGCCGGAACCGGTACGGGCCTTGGGCCATTGGCCTTTGGTCATGTGGTGGGCATCGTCAAAGCGTATACGACGCGTGTGGGATCAGGTCCTTTCCCGACAGAACTCTTCGATGAATACGGTGAGCACTTATCGCGCGTGGGGCATGAGTTCGGTGCGGTCACCGGCAGGCGTCGGCGCACGGGTTGGTTTGATGCGGTTGCCCTGCGACGCTCGATCTTGCACAACAGTGTCACGGGCTTGTGCGTGACTAAGCTCGATGTGCTGGATGGCATCGATGTGATTCGGCTGTGTACGGGTTATAAAATGCGTGGTGCCGTCAGTGCCGAGCCACCCTTGCTATCGGATCACTACGCTGATTGTGAGCCTGTGTATGAGGATATGCCGGGTTGGAAAGAATCAACCGTTGGCGTGACGCGTTATGACGATCTGCCGTTAATGGCGCGTCGTTATTTGGAACGTTTGGCGGTGCTCGCCGGTGTACCGATCGACATTGTCAGTACCGGACCTGATCGGGCGCACACGATTATTCTGAAACACCCGTTCGACTAAAGGCGCGATCAGGCGCCGCGACCACGATCCGCGAGCATGACTCACGGGGCTTTCCGCATTGACGGGTTTCGGCCGCACCTTAGTGACGCATGCGATACCGCTGGTGCCTCTTTTGAGTCACGCAGTGACCCTCACTGGCGGTGAGTGGCGCCTGACAGTAAAAATAAAAAACTATATAAAACAAATAGTTATTCGTATTTTAGTGCGATTGACGAGTGGGTCCATGGGTTTGGCACGAGGGTTGCAAACCCACCTCATGACAGCAGCACTCGCGTCCTCTTTTATTTTTGAGTGCTGCTGAACCACTGGAGTTCAACATGAGAGCACTTTCGATTAGGCGGCTAACCCTTCGGGCGACGTTCGGCTTTTTGGCCTTATTGATGCTGGGTTTGGGTGCTAGCCTCACGTGCGCGGCTGAAGAGGCTAGCGACTCGTCCACCGATGCGCCGGCTACTTTCACGTATTCAGGCTACGTGGATCTATCCTATGAGCACATCAGTGGCTTAGGCTTGTTGTCGAGTGGCAGTACGAGCCGCGTGTTCGATAGTCAAGTGGATGCCTTTATGTGGCATCAGGTGGCCTTGAATCTGGCGTATCAGCCGAAGGAAGGCTTTGGGTATGCCATGACGCTGATGGCTGGCCAAGATCCAAACGTCTACGCACCGTATCCGGCCAATCCTAACGATACGCGGCATTTCGATTATCCAACCGCGTATGTTCAGTACGCGCACGGGCCGTGGCTTGTGATGGCAGGGCGTTATGTGACGCTGGCCGGTTCCGAATTCATTGACCCAACCGTCAATTCGAATTTCTCACGATCGATCCTGTATGGTTTTGCGATTCCCTTTGCGCATACGGGTGTGCGTGTAACCTACGCGGCCAGTGATCAGTTGCACTGGATCGTGGGTGTCAATAATGGGTGGGATGATTTGCGCCCCACGACGACGGCTAAGACGGCTGAGCTAGGCGTGGCTTATACGCCTTCAAAGGCTTTTGCCTTGAGTGTGCAAGGATACTTTGGTGATGCCCGTGTGGGCGGTTTGACCAATGAGGGCCCGATTGGCAAGCGTGATCTGATCGACGCCGTTGCCTTGTGGAATGTGACCGATGCGTTGGCGTTGTCTGTCAATGTGGATTGGGGGCGGCAAGCGGGGGTGACACCGGTTGGGCTCTTGCCCGATGCCGGTGGTGATGCCACCTGGCAGGGCATCGCCGGCTATATCAATTATCAGTTATCGGAGCAGTGGCGCACCTCGTTTAGGCTCGAGTACTTCGATGATGTCGATGGCTACCGTTCCGGGCTTTCCCAAAAATGGAAGGAAGCGACGCTCACCTATGCGTATGCGCCAATGAAGTCGACGGAAATTCGTTTTGAGCTTCGTTATGACTTAAGTTCAGAGAAGGCCTTTGTTCAAAGTCCTCTAACGATTGATGATGCGTATGCGGATCTCGCCAGCCATCAGTCATCGGTTGGGCTCGAGGTGCTCTATAAGTTTTAGTGAGCGAGCACTTAAAGCGCCTAACTCAAACTCAGGATGCGTGGCACGCATCCCTGAGTGTGTGTTGGGCGCTCTTCACTGTTAAGAAGAGCCGCTTATTGCGAGGGCTTTTAGTTCTGCCCAGTTAGCGTGCGCGCAGTTTGGCGAGCGTCACGGCCTCGATGTCTTCCAGCCCCGCGGGCACTGGGGGGTACCAGTGTAGGTTGCTAATGCCCTCCGGGAAGCTCTCGTAGAACTGCGCTTTTAATTTAGGATCAATGTATTTAAGGGTGCCGCGTGCGGCGGTGAAATTGCCAGCCGCTTTAGCGATCCGGGCCGCGTTTTCCGGGCGCATGGAGAAGTTAATCCACGCATAGGCTGCGCTTTCATTTTCGCCACGGGCCGGTAGGGCAAAGGTCATTTGCCAGCCCAGACCGCCTGATTTTGGGTTCACAAATTTAACGTAAGGGTTTTCACGGTTCAGTTCCCAGCCGGGTGCGTCCCAAAGCAGTGCTGCCACCACATCGTCTGAGCGCATCGCGGCTTCGACTTGGTCAGCAGAGTCATAGGCAAAGCGTAGGTTGGGTTTGCAGGCGAGGAGGGCGCGCCCGACCTCGTCAACCATCGCAGCGTAGGCTTTTGGATTGGAATATAAAGCGAAGGGATCTTGGCCCATCGCAAACGCAAAACCAATCAGCACGGGCCTTCTAAAGCGCAGCGTGGTTTTGCCACGCAGTTCCGGGCTGCAGACGTCGGTGTAGTCCTTGGCGTTTTTCGCAAGCCGCGTATTGACCACCATGCCCTCAGCGCCCCACAGAAACGGCAGACCATAGAGCTTGCCGTCCATCGTCGTCATTTTTTTGACGATGTCTAACATGTCGGGCAAAAACTGTGCGGTATTAACCTTGGCGAGATCAATGGGTCGATAGATGTGATACATCGTCTGAGCGCCGGTGATGCGATCCTGCGATGGCTGAGCAAGGTCAAAACCTGCGCCCCCGGATGTGCGTAGGCGGGCGATGATGTCCTCATTGCCTGACAGGGTGACCTCAATATCTATACCGGTTTCTTTGCGAAAATCCTCGGCGACGTCTTTTGGAACATAGCCGTCAAAAGTCAGGATGCGTAGTTTCTTGCTATCCGCCGCCAGGGTCGGTAGTGACAGGCCCAGTGCGAGCAGGGCGATGAGGCCGTAGGCGAATTTCATGTCAGTTGACCTGGTGTTTTCAATGGGCTCGGTTGGCTAGCTGCTGCGGCAAGACTAACCTTCCGGTAGCGCTCTGTCACTAAGGAAACGCCGTTCAAGTGCGCCTTTTCGCGGCCGTATCGGGGCTACGGTAGCCTTGTGTCATCGCCTTTGAGTTATGATTCACGTAGACCCGAATTATCTTGCGAGTCGCCTGCCTCATGACCGACGCCCCGGCTGATATACCACTGGACCGGCTAGACAGCATTGGTCAGCTATTGGAGCGTATCGCCGAGGAGTTGGCCTTCGTTGAGGAGGGATCTGACCTCGGTCTTTTGCCCATTAATGCGCTTTTGATGGATCTGGAGGAAGGGCCCGGGATGGAGTCGCTTCCATCGGCTTTTCGCAAGTCCGTGGCGGTGGCTAGGCGGTGGCTAGACTCGGTGCTGGATGGATCTGGTCGCTTTGCTGCTGCTGACATTACGAATTTGCAGCAGTGGATCGATTGGCTGATGGAATGGCTGGCAGCGAGTGTGTCCGGTCAACCCACAGCAGAGCTTCCACTCGAGTGGAGTCAGTCTGAGGCGGTGGCCGTGGCGTCACTTGCGCCCCCGGCCATTCATCTGCCGGCGTTCCCAGCCGCAGATGCGCCTGTTAAGTCGGATGCTGAAGCCATGCCTGTGGCGGCGGCACGTAGTGAGTCAACCCCGATCATCGTGGAAGGGGATGTGGCGACGTTCACGTTGCAGCTGCCTAAGGACTTGGATCTTTTGCGCGAGTTTCATGCCGAGTCTTTAGAGTTGCTCGAGTCCATTGAGCATTCGGTGTTAGCGCTCGAGGAAAACCCAACCGATGCGGATGCGGTCAATTCAGTCTTTCGGGTATTTCATACCTTTAAGGGGTCGGCGGGTTTTCTTAAGTTTGATGCCATGCAGCGCTTCGCGCATGATCTTGAGTCGCTGTTAGATGCGGCCCGTAGCGGCTCGCTGGCGGTGAGTCGAGCGGTGATTGATGCGATCTTGAAGGGCGGTGATGTGCTCAGTTCCTGTATGCGGGAAGTGGGTGCACAGCTGGCGGGTGATCGCCCAGGGACGCCCATCGCGGTGCCCTCAGCACAGGTGCTTGAGATGATCCGTCGAGCCTTGGCGCCAGACAGAAGCCCTCCTGCCGTGGCGGCTCCTGTAGCCACTGCGCCGCCGCCGGGTGAGCGTGTGGAGACTGCGGTGGTGCAGACGCAAGCGCCTGCCGCGGAGCAAGCCAAGTCCGCTCCTCGGGAAACTGTGGCAGCGAGCGAGGCCACCAGCATTCGTGTTGATGCCGCCAAACTCGATGACATGGTGAACTTGGTTGGAGAGCTAGTGATTGCGCAATCGATGGTGATCGGTGGTGCGGAGGGTAGTCAGCTGGCTGATGTGGATCGCGATCAAGCGATGCGTAGCCTCATGCGCATCACACGAGAGTTGCAGCGCAATGCAACAACACTGCGGATGGTTCCCGTCAGTGGGTTGTTTCGTAAGATGACGCGACTGGTGCGTGATCTGTCTGCGCAGGTCGGTAAACAGGTTCGCCTTGAGTTGGTCGGTGAGGATACGGAGCTTGATCGGCAACTGGTCGATCGCATGGGCGATCCTTTGCTGCACATGATTCGCAATGCCGTCGATCACGGTGTTGAGTTACCGGCAGAGCGCCAGGCGGCGGGTAAGGATCCGGTCGGTATCGTGCGTCTGAGTGCCGCCCATGAGAGTGGCGGCGTGGTGATTCGCGTGGCCGATGACGGTCGCGGCCTCGACGGCGATCGCCTGCTGGCTAAAGCGCTCGAAAAGGGTCTCATCAAAGGCGATGGGCCGCGTTCTTTGGCAGAGCGGCTTGAGCTGATTTTTTTGCCCGGGTTTTCGACAGCCTCGGCGGTCACCGACATATCCGGACGGGGTGTGGGGATGGATGTGGTGCGCAGGCACATTGAGGGTCTGCGGGGTGCGATCGATATTGCCTCGACCGTAGGGGTCGGTACGACCTTCACGATCCGGCTGCCGCTGACGCTTGCGCTGATTGATGGGCTGCTGGTCAGAGTGGGGGGCGAGCGCTATGTGTTACCCACCCTTGCGGTACGCGAATGCTTTCGGCCTGAGCCAGGCGCGGTCAGTGCAGTGCACGAGCAGGGTGAGATCGTGAATCTACGGGGTCACCAAATTCCGGTTCTGAGGCTAGGTGCCTACCTGCAAAAGGCCGCCCAAAGCCTAGACCCCTGTGAAGGTATACTGGTGGTCATTGAGGCGGCAGGCACCGTACGCGCGGTGTTGGTTGATGAGTTGTTGGGCAAGCAGGATATGATCATCAAAAAGCTAGGCAATACCTTTGATGGTAACCCTGTGGTCTCAGGCGGCGCGGTGCTAGGCGATGGTAGCGTCGGTCTTATTCTCAGTGCGGACGCTTTGGTGCGTGCGACGAGAGAGGTGGCTGCGTGAGTGATGCCCCACAAGACCTTGCTGTGATGGCTGCGCCCGGGCGCTATCTGACCTTTCACTTAGGCAGTTCGCGCTATGCGGTCTCCGTGACGGATGTGCATACCGTTATTCGTATGGTGCCGGTGACCAGCGTCCCGCTGATGCCAGCACACGTTCGTGGTGTGATCAACCTACGCGGCGCCGTTATCGCAGTGATCGATCTGCGTGCCAAGTTTCGCATGCCAGAGATTGAATATAACGATCGAGCCTGTATTTTGGTTTTTGACCTCGGTGCGGGTTCCGCGGGCAATCGCTTGTTGGGTGTCATCGTCGATGCGGTGGATGATGTGGTCGTGCTAGCGGCGGGTCACATAGAGCCAACACCTGATTTCGCCAGTCAAGTCGATGTGCGCTATCTGCTCGGTGTGGCGACCGTGAGCGAATCGGTTTTTGCCATACTTAATATTAAGAACATTCTCGCAGTTGATGGCAGCTTATCTCTGCCATCCATTTAGTTTTCTAACTGACTCATTTCGGTAGGTCATTGTATGAATATGAACATGAATAGCTGGACGATTACGCGTCGCATTACCGTCGGCTTCAGTGCGATGATCGTGCTCGCGGTCTTACTCAGTGTGTTTGCCGTCATTCGGCTCTTTGGGGCTGCCACAGGCATATCCAGCATCGCCGACAGCACCATGCCTAGCGTGGTGACGCTGGACGATGTGAAATCACAGACCTTAGGCATTCTGCTGGATAGTCAGAAGCTTGCCAGTGGCGCTAGCAACCCTCAGGAACTGAAAGAGGATATTGCGGCGCGCGAGCGTAAGACGCTTGCAGATCTTGAGGCTTATCAACATGGATTTATCTCCAATGCCGAAGATGCGCGTCTATTTGAAGAGATAAAGCGCGCTCACGACGCGGTGGTGGCTACCCGAGCGCGTCTCGATAAGCTCGATCGGAGTGATGCGCCGGATGAGTTCAAGCAGATGATCGAGTACCAGAAAATTGTGAAGACGGAGCAGAATCCGAATTTCGAGCGTTTGCTGTCGGCTATCGAGGCGGGTTCTAAATACAATAATAAACTGGGTTCCTCGATCGCAAGCACTGAAAAATCACGCCTTAACTTAACGATGGGATTGCTGATCGGTTTGCTGGTACTCGGGTCGGCAGCGGCAGGGTACTTTGCACGCCGAACCATTGGCGCCATCGCCGGCATGCTGAACCGTATTACCGGCAACTTAGATCGCGGTGCGATGCAGGTGGCGGCGGCGGCTCGGCAGGTGGCAACAGCCAGTCAGAATTTGGCGGCTGGTGCGACTGAGCAGGCATCTGCGATTGAGGAAACCAGCACCTCGCTTGAAGAAATGTCGGCCATGATTCGCTCCACTGCCGATAACTCTCAGAAGGCGAAAGGGCTTGCCTCTGAGGCGCGCAGTCTTGCAACCGATGGTATGGATCACATGGATTCGCTCGTCGAGGCGATGAGTGACATCAGTCGTGCGAGTGCGGAGGTCGCCAAAATTGTCAGAAACATCGACGAAATTGCGTTTCAGACAAACATCTTAGCGCTCAACGCGGCGGTCGAGGCGGCGCGCGCCGGTGAAAGTGGCGCAGGCTTTGCGGTGGTGGCGGATGAGGTGCGCTCATTGGCGCAGCGCAGTGCTGCCGCTGCCCGTGAGACGGCGGCTAAGATTGAGGCGGCCATTGGCAGTGCTGCACGCGGCACGGAACGTAGCAACGAGGTGGCGCGTTCGTTAAAGAACATCAGCGACAAGGTGGTGGCAACTGACCTGTTGGTCGCCGAAATTGCGCAAGCCGCCACCGAGCAGGCGCTGGGGGTGTCTCAAGTCAATATTGCGATTGCGCAGATGGATAAAATTGCGCAAAGCAATTCGGCGAGCGCTGACCAAAGTGCCAGTGCAGCCGATGAGCTCGATAGTCAAGCCAGTGGTATGAAAGACACCGTGGCGCAGTTGCGCGCGTTGGTGCATGACTCGGACAGTCAGGCGCGTCTATCCGAGGCATCCGAGGCATCGGGAGAGTCTGCACGGTATAGCGCGCTATCTGCTGAGCCGATTGGGGTGACTAGCCTGCGAAGGCCTTTAACTCCGCTTGCGCGCTCAGACTTAAAGCGCATTCCGATGCCAGAGACGCCAAGCTCAGGTTGGGGCGACGGAAATGACGATGATTTCCGCAGCTTTTGATCGTGTCTGCAGTACATAAATAGGCTGCACGATGTTATCCGGCGGGCTGTCTCCGCAGTCGTTTAGACGGCTTTCTGCCTTGGTGCGCGAGCGCAGCGGCATTGCCTTGTCCGATGATAAGCGCATGCTCGTGGCAAACCGGCTTCGTAAGCACGTGACCGAGCTTGGCTACGAGGCTTATGATCCCTATTCAGACTACGTACTGACCTCGGGTGCCGCGGCCGAGATTGATACCCTCATAGAGCTGCTGGTGACAAACCACACCAGTTTTTTTAGAGAGCCTGAGCATTTCAGATTGCTGTCGGAGGAGGTGCTCCCAGAACTCGCATCCTCCAGTGGGCCCGTCCGATTGTGGTCAGCAGCCGCTTCTTCAGGTGAAGAGGTGTATACGATGGCCATGGTGGTGGCGGAGGCGAGTCGGCAGATCCGTGGTCTTGACTGCCGCATTACCGGGTCAGACATTTCTAGGCGGATGCTGGCGATCGCCGATAAAGGGGTCTACCCGTTGGCCGCGCTTGATCCGGTGGGGCCTGTGTTTACCAAGCGTTATTTTCAACGTGGGATCAGCAGTCAAAACGGTCGGTGTCGAGCGCAGGCGGATCTGCGCAGTCGGGTGCGTTTTAGGCGTATTAACTTGCTGGATAGCAGTTACCCCGTGGGTGGTCGACAGCACGTGATTTTCTGTCGTAACGTGATGATTTACTTTGATGCCGAGGTGCGTGCGCAAACCATCGACCGTCTGACGGACATGCTGGTGCCGGGTGGCTATCTCTTCGTCGGATACTCCGAGAGTCTGGGTGCGCATACGCCGGGTCTAGAGCCTGCTTGGCATGGGGTATACCGACGCATATGAAAGCCAAAGGCCCCATTCGCGTTCTGGTGATTGATGATTCAGCGCTGGTGCGTCGTGCGATTAGCGAGGCACTGTCGCAGGATCCTGATATTGAGGTGGTGGGTGTTGCCAGCGACCCTTATGTGGCGCGTGAACAGATTCTTAAGCTTAACCCCGATGTATTGACGCTTGACCTTGAAATGCCGCGCATGGATGGGCTCACCTTCCTTAAGATCCTACAGGAGCATCATCCGCTTCCTGTCGTGGTGGTCAGCGCGCTCACACCGAAGGGATCTACGCTCGCTTTGGCCGCCTTGGAAGCGGGTGCCGTTGATGTGATTCAAAAGCCGGATGGTACCCAGTCAGTCGCCTCGGTGGCGCGCAGACTCACGACCCAGATTAAGGCGGCTGCGCGGGCCCGGATGCGTTCCCCTACGCTCGATGCCTCACCGGTGGCGACCTTGCCGGCGGGGCTTTCGATCTCGTCCCGTCGCGTGATCGTGATTGGGGCTTCCACCGGTGGTGTTGAGGCGTTACGCTTTTTGTTGCCCCGGTTGCCAGATGGCTTGCCACCGATTGTGGTGGTGCAACATATCCCTGCGCACTTCTCTAAAACGATGGCTGCTCATCTCGATGCGTTAACACCTTATCGTGTGCGAGAAGCGGCCGGTGGCGAAGAACTAAAACCGGGATCTTGTTTGATCGCGCCAGGTGACTCGCACGTGCTGCTGGTGGGGCGGGGTGCGGGGTACTCCTTACGCGTGACCCAGTCACCCCCAGTCAATCACTGTAGGCCCTCCGTGGATGTGTTGTTTCGGTCTGCGGCTGAGCAGGCGGGTGCTCACGCCATTGGTGTGGTGTTGACGGGCATGGGTTCCGATGGTGCGCGGGGGCTTCAGCTATTGCGCGTCGCGGGCGCACGTACCCTGGCTGAGGCGGAGGAGAGTTGCGTGGTCTTTGGTATGCCCCAGGCGGCGATCCGACTAGGCGCAGCAGAGCAGGTCGTTCCCTTGCAGCAGATGCCTGCCGCGATTCTAGATGCCGTTAAGAAAGGATCGACATGACTCCGATGCATGAGATACAGCAGATCAGCCAAGCCTGTCAGGACGCGTTGATTGAGGTCACTCGAGACGGTTTCGGCTGTGCGCTCACTGTCTGTCCTGAACCACTGAGTGATGTGGATGTGATCAGTGCTCGAATGATCATGCTCACGCCGGCCGGCCGCGTGGATTTATGGATCCAGACGTCTACCGAGTTCGCGGTCGGTGGGTTATTGCATCTGCTAAAGCGCCCAGCCGGCACCGAGTGCTCGCGTAAGGACATCACAGAATTCGTGGGCGAGTTTTGCAACATGGTGGCCGGCTGCGCGGCAGGGCTATTAGGGGCTAGCGGGGTGTCGATGGAGGTTGGGATTCCATCCATTCGTGGCAATGATGAGTTCGGCAAAGCGCGCGGCGACCGACTGCTGGGCCAGTGGGATGGCAGCCTCGGGCGTGTATCGCTGGCGCTTCGCGTTTTGGACGTGCCATGAGCGTACCGACCCTATTGACGGTGGATGATAGTCGTATCCAGCGACTCGCCATTATTGAAGCGTTTCGTCCCTACGAGTGCACCATTGTGCAGGCCGCAAACGGTGAAGAGGGGCTGCTGGCTGTTCAGACGCATCGACCTGATTTGATACTGCTTGATTACAACATGCCGGTACTGGATGGCCTAGGGATGCTCACGCGTCTGCGCGCGGAGCCTGACTTTAAGCGAATCCCTGTGATCATGCTCACCGCCAATTCAGCACCCGCCACGATTGCTGCGGTGGCGCGCTTGGGTGTGCGTGACTACATGACAAAGCCTTTTAATAATGACGCGTTGGTCGCAAAAGTCGCGCGCCTCGTGACCTTGAATGCGATCACAGAGCCCGGTGCGACCGCGCTCTAATCCTTTTAATTCAATGAATCAACGATAAGAGACCCTTGTGATGACTGACATGAAGACATCTGACGATACGACTGAGCAATTAAGCGCTGACTTGGTGGGCGATCGCGTGACGCCAGACGAATTGCTGAAAAGCGCGAACGTACTGGTAGTCGATGACAGTCGTTTAATGCGCTTAGGGTTAATTCGTGCCCTCAATGCGCTGGGCGTTGAGATGATCACTGAGGCGGGCAACGGTCAAGAGGCCTTAGATAAAATCAGAGAGCGCTCTTTTGACGTCATGCTGCTAGATGTGGAGATGCCAGTGATGAGTGGCATTGATCTGCTGCTCGCCATGAAGCGTGAACCGGAGCTTGGTCGCACTCCGGTGATTGTGATTTCCAGTGCTGAAATGATCGAAACGGCGGTTAAGTGCATCGAAGCGGGTGCGGAGGATTATCTGCCAAAAACGTTTAATCCGACGCTGCTGCGCGCACGTGTATTGTCCTCTGTTGAGAAAAAGCGACTGCGCGACATTGACGCTAAGCGGGTCGTTCAGTTGCAGACCGAGAAAAATCGTCTCGAGCAGACGCAGGCGCGTTTGCAAGAAGAGTTAGATGGTGCGGCGGCCTATGTGCGGTCTATTTTTCCAGCACCGACAGAGAAGCCGGTCAAAATCGACTGGTTCTATGAGACCACGACAGAGTTAGGCGGTGACGCGTTTGGTTACCATTGGATCGACGCTGATCACCTAGCGATGTACTTGCTCGATGTCTGTGGTCATGGCGTGGGTCCGGCATTGCTGTCGGTGACTGCGATTAACCAGATTCGTGCGGGTGCAGTACCGGGTGTGGATCAGCGTGATCCGGGTGCGGTGCTGGGTGCGCTCAATAATATTTACTTGATGGAGAAGCAAAACGATTTGTACTTCACGCTGTGGTACGGCGTTTATCACGCGCCAAGCCGCATGCTTCGCCATGCGAGCGGTGGGCACCCGGCGGCGCTTCTGGTACACAACCAGGCAGGTCAGGCGGTAGGTCAGCGGGTAGTTGAGGCGGGCATGATTATTGGAGCGATTGATGACATGAGCTACGTCACCGGGTCGATTGAGATACCGGTCGGTGCGCAGTTGTTTGTGCCGTGCGATGGCTGCTATGAAATTAACAGTACAGCCGGTAAAGAGCTTACTTATGGGGACTTCGAGAATTTCGTGACGCAGCACGCCAGTGAGCCTGATGTCCTAGAGAAGCTGTTTCGCTGGGCGCAGACTGAGAATGGCTCGCCCTCACTGCCGGATGATTTTTCGATCGTGCGCTTTCAGTTCTAGAGCGTGCGTGTCACCGAGTGGGCGTCCGAGCAGGCGCGTGTGCTCGCTTTATTTTGAACGATCTGAGTGATAAGTCAGCCTGCCCTCAAAGCCTGCGCAATACCAAACACTCATTTACGTATTTGACTCCGCCAGTAAAGGAGGGCTGCCGTGAGGCCGCCCAGTGCGCCATAGACATGCGCTTCGGTTACGACATGCAATGTGTGGCCAAGCAGTGGATCGCTGAGCGCACCGTAGTGCTGCTCAAATATCAGTTTAGCGGCGAGTAAGCTGCCACTCACCATGGCCTCGAGTCGTGAGCGTGCGATGGCGCTGAGGGAGGCTGCAGCCCATAAGCCATGTAAGACACCGGATAGGCCGAGATACCATTCAATCTCCGGGTGCTGGTACCAGAGACCGATGCTAATCGACAGGGCACTGACCAGTGTCACCACTGCCCACTGGCGTGGGCGTGCATCCGCTACGAACAGCAACCACAGCAGGATGAGACCCGCCGCGTTTAAGGTGGCGTGTGCGACATCGTAATGGACGAGGTGAGCCGTCAGTAGGCGCCAGAACTGGCCTTGGTCAATGGCCATCCGCGAGTAGCGTAGCCACTCTCCATGGAAGCCGCCCGCGAGCTGGGCGACACCCAACAGCGTAAGGGTTACTGCAAGCCCCCGTAGACGCATACGCTTGATATCGTGGTTGAACTGGGCGAGTCGCATTATGACTGCATCCGCTCAATCGAGCGGGGTGAGTGATTGGTTCAGTCTGCCGCTATCTGGCGCGTCTTACCCTGAGCGGAGCATCGCTTACGCGCTAAGGCTTTATGCTCATCTAAAAAATAACGAAATAACGAAGCTGTGTGTCACGCGCACTGTGGCGTACGTGCCTGCCGGCGCGTATTCCAACGACGCCCTGCGATTAGTAACAGGAAACTACCGAGTTCCAGTAGACCCATCGCGCCGCCACCGCTGCTGCTATCAGCCGCTGAGACGTTCGATCGTTCAATCATGTAAGTCGTGTAGTAGATATCGTTCATCATGACCAGGGGTTGAACGAGATACGCGTGGACCTCACCGGTGCGTGAGTCGATACCGATGGCTGCGATGCTGCCGCCATCGTTAACGGCGACGCCTTGCTGTAGGGTCACAAACGGTGCCAACGGATCGCTCGTGGTCACTCGTTTGTTGAGGTCGCTCATCTGAGCGCCGTCATACAGATAGGCATGCTGTTCGGCATCACCAAATGTCAGTGATGCGCCTGTCACTAAACCAAAATTATTGATCCACTGTGCTGAGCTTGTACTTCCGCCCAGCGTTCCTAGGTCTGACATAACGCCTTGCGTGTATAGGAATGCATGAAGCACGCCTCGGTCGATCGTATCGGACGACCCAACGACATCGCCCGCCTGGTTGACGTGCTGTCCGAAGCTCGTCTGCCCCCCTAGCGTGCCAAGGTCAGTGACCACCCCCCCGTTAAAAGTGAAGGCGTGGAGGGTGCCGGATGCGTCGTAGGCGCCTGTGACGGTACCGGCATCGTTCAGGCTGTAGGCATGGACGGTGCTTGCATCGATGCCGAGATCCGCCATGAAGCCCCCTGAATAGAGGAATCCATGATCACCATTGGTCGTGTGCGAGTAGCCGACGATGTTGCCGTTGCTATCGATGGCTTGACCGTAGCTGACGCCGTCGGTGTTGTAGTCATCGAGCGCACCCAGATCAGTGAGCGCGCCGTTGGCATAGGAGAAGGCGTGATACGAGCCGCTCGCAAGCTCAGACGTGCCCACAATCGTCCCATTGTCATTAATGGCAGTCGCCTGACTCGTCGCGCCACCCAGTGTGCCGAGGTCAGCCATTAGGCCTGTGTTGATCTCGTAGTAGAAGGCGTGGCTAGATCCATCCGCAGTGGATGAGTAGCCAACGACGTTGCCGAAACTGTCGATGGCCGTCGGGGCGCTCGTGGTACCACCTAGCGTGCCGAGATCTAGCAGCGTGTACGAGGGGGCCAGCGGCGTTGGGTTGTCAATGGGTATTTGTTGCGCGCTGGCGGACGTGGCAAAGGTGCCAAAGCCGAGTAGCAAGCTGGTGACTACAGCCAAGGGAGTGCTACGTAGGTATCGCATAACGTATTCTCGTGTTGTGTGCTTGAGCGCTAAGGCGTGGTACGGTCGGCGTGAGTTTAACAGCGGCGGATTCCGCAATAATCCATAGTATACAACGGTCTAGCTGAAATAGTCATCAGTGTGCAAGGTCGATAAGAGGCGTGTTTGTCTTTAGATTCACCATAGACGGCCCTATCGAGTGTCCTGACAGGCTTAGTGTGTGGGTCATACCCCCCCCCCCAAAAAAAAGTGGAATTCTGATTAAGTAGAATTTCTCACTGAGGAGTTCTATATGAAAAAGTCGAGGTTTACGGACAGCCAGATCCTAGCGGTTCTGAAGCAGGCGGAAGCTGGGGTTGCGGCCCCGGAGCTCTGCCGGGAGCACGGGATCAGCACGGCGACGTTCTATAAATGGCGAGCGAAGTTTGGTGGGATGGACGCCTCACTGATGGCTCGGATGAA
>CAIYVA010000121.1 GCA_903929455.1 uncultured Pseudomonadota bacterium
CACGCACTGTCGCTCAAGCAGCCTTTTTTTCAGATTCCGGATGTTTGCCTGCTCGTTGCGGTAGCAAGAAAATGAGGGCCACGATTGCGACCGTAAGCACCAGGCTTGCAAGCGGGCGGCTAAAGTCGAGGCCGCCCTTGTCTAGGGGCTTGTCTAGGAAATCGCCCACCGTCGCGCCCAGCGGCCGCGTCAGGATGAAAGCCGCCCAGAACAGAAACACGCGACTGGTTTTCGTCAAAAAATACAGCGCCAGCAGACCGAGAAGGCAGGCACCAAACAGCACGGCTCCTCCTAGGTAACCAAGACCACCGGTGTCTGCCGCCCAGTCTCCCAACGCAGTACCCAAGGTTTGCGAGAACGTGATCGTGACCCAGTAGAACATTTCTGTCTTGGAGGACTGGACCGTGGTGACCGCAATCGAACCCGTTGATCGATACCAAACCAATAGGGACATCAGCACACAGACGAGCAATAGCGATGACCCACCGGTATAGCCGATGCCCATAGAACGGGTGGCAAAGTCGGCCAGGGTTGTGCCTGCCGTGGTCGACGCGATGATCGTCGCCCAATAGAGCCAAGGCTGGAAGGTGCGAGCGCGCATCTGCCACCAGACGAGCACCCCCAACAAGGCCGCGAAGATCGCGGTGCCAACAAGATAACCAAGGGTCATCGTCATCGAAACGGTGTCGCCAGCCGTCTCACCCAGTGTGGTTGCGAGGATCTTAATAATCCAGAAACCAAGAGTTAGCGCCGGCACCTTGCAGAGGGCTTCAGCCTGTCGATTGTCTGTCATTACTAAATTCTATAGAAATCGAGTCCAACCTGCAGAAATTGGACGACAGCAGTCAGCGTGCCTGTCTGTCGTTGCTCCAACTATCGTATTGTCCAGACGACGTCTTGACAATCTTTTGTTAGCGACTGCACCCACACAAGGCATCGCCAACACCCCAAGGGCGCCAACCAAAATGGCGGAGAGGGTGGGATTCGAACCCACGGAGGACGTTAATCCTCGCCTGATTTCGAGTCAGGTACATTCGACCACTCTGCCACCTCTCCGGTGACGGCGCCCCAACAAAACGTTGCCGTATTCTACACAGAATCACCAAGCATCGACGCCCTCACGTGACGCGGCGAAGGCGCTTCATTCTCTGCAAAAGCGGATGAGCGGCTACGCCCCCATGGCGGCGTTCCCCGCTCGCGGAGGCTCCCTAAAGCGATTTTAACGCCTTTAGGGGGCTACAAAAGGACTGCCCTCGGCAGGGCTTCCAATTGCCCATGACAGACCCTAGGGGCGGCTAGATACCGAAGGGACCACGCTCACCAGCACCATCTCGGTCGTATGATCAGCGCCGGAACTATCGAATAGAATGACCGCTCAAGGCGATCGGCGCCACGGTCAGACCATCGAGCAATCTGCAGAGGACATCGATCGACGCTTAACCAAGCAAGTCGTGCTTTGACGCAAGGCGCTTTGACTCAAAAAACGCCCGCAAGAGCCCCCCACATTCCTCTGACAGCACGCCGCCAAAGGCGTCGACGCGATGATTCAACGCAGGCGAATGGGTGAGATCAAACGCACTGCCCGCAGCACCCTGATGACTGTCCCAGGCGCCGAATACCACGCGCGCGATGCGCGCATGAACCATAGCAGTCATGCACATCGCACACGGCTCTAACGTCACATAGAGCGTGGCGCCTGCCAGTCGGTAACTTTGTTGAGCCAGTCCGGCACGCCTCAGCGCGATTATCTCCGCATGGGCGCTTGGATCATGAGTGAACACCGGCTGGTTGAACCCTTCTGCGATTACC
>CAIYVA010000122.1 GCA_903929455.1 uncultured Pseudomonadota bacterium
AATATTATCAATGATTGAATCGGGTCTTGCGAAGTACACATACTCAAACACACAAGGCGTGTGCTTCATCAGTGGCGCACAGCGCGCACTGTGCATCTCTCCCGACAGATCCACGTAGATCGCCTCGCCTGGGTCCACATCGCGCACAAGCTCAAAACCGGCTAGATCGAGCGCTACCGACTCAGACGCCAACATCCATTCAACACCTTGCGGCTTCACACAACGCCCCAGCACCAACGGTCTGATGCCGTTGGGGTCTCTAAAACCCACCATGCCGTGGCCTATGATCAAGGCAACCACCGCATAGCCACCGCGGACACGTGAGAACACGTTGGTCAGTGCTGAAAAAATCTCATCAGCCGTCACGTGGGTAGCGCCGCGGCGCTGCAACTCACTAGCGAAAATATTGAGCAGCACTTCGGAATCTGAACTGGTGTTTAAGTGGCGCCTTTCATCACGCCACAGCGCTTCGGCAAGCTCTGCCGCATTGGTCAAGTTGCCGTTATGCGCAATCCCAATGCCATACGGCGCATTGACATAAAAAGGCTGCGCCTCAGCGGCAGCATCACAACCGGCCGTTGGATAGCGCACATGACCAATGCCCACATGTCCGCGCAATTGCAGCATGTGTCGTTGTTGGAAGACGTCCTTGACGAGACCTGAGTCTTTACGCAAGAACATCTCATCGCCGTCACAGGTCATGATGCCGGCAGCATCTTGGCCGCGGTGCTGAAGCACCGTCAGTCCGTCGTAAATTCGCTGATTAACTGGGGAATTACCGACGATGCCAACGATACCGCACATAATTTAAACTCGCTTAATGGGTGTCGGCGGCAAGGACACAGTCAGCGCTGCGCGCGCGAAATCACGTGTCTCGCCGGCAACACCATCCAACCAATGCGCAATGTGCACGGCATAGGGCGCCAACTTCGACTGCGTCCACCAAGGCTCGTATTCAAGATGCAATGTCTGTCCTAGCATCGCTGCGAAACCCACCATGATCACGCCGCGCGTCAAACCAAATACGAGACCGAGCAAACGATCTACCGCACTTAAGCCTGCCGCTGAGCGGGTCATGCGCGCCAACAGCACGCCCACCAGCGTGCCTAAAATCATCATCGCCAGAAACATAATGCCGCGCGCGACCCACGCCTTCTGCACTGTGGTCACCAGCACGCCACCGAGATAAGGATACAAAAATGCGGAGAACCGCCAGGCGATCCAGATCGCCACGATCCAAGTGAGGAGTGCGACGACTTCACGCACAAAGCCGCGCAAGACACCCATGATGACCGAGATGGTGATCACAGCGGCGATCAAATAGTCCGCACCTTGCATGTTTTCCCCCTACCCGAGACGCGACACCCACCCGAGACTGCAATCTTAACGCAAACACACGGCCGACCGGGCTCGCATTACGGCTCGCCAACGACCCGAGTCGAGGTCGTTGTCTGCGCCATCACGCATCGGTTTATGGCTGAGACACCACGGTCGCCGGATGGCCCTCTTTGCCAAGACGCGACGCGATGACCCGCGCATGTGCGCGGTCTTTGTCAGGCGCCAGTCGGACTCGAAAAACGGGCGTGCCCCCCGCAGTGTGAGTCTCTGTGAGCAAAGGCTTGTAACCTTTTGCTTTCAATGCATTCGCGAGAGATTGAGCGCGATCGCGGCTGGTGAAACTCCCCGCCTGAACGACCCACCGACTACCCGCCGGTTTACCCGGGGCTGGCTTAGGCGCCAGCGCCGGCGCCGGCGCCGGCGCGGCAACCTTAGGTACGACGACAGCGGCCGCTTTGGGTGTGTTCGGCACATGCGCGACCGGCGCTTTGGGAGACTCAACCTTGGGTGACTCAACCTTGGGTGACTCGGCTTTGGCTAACTCGACTTTAGGCGACTCGGTTTTAGATGACTCTGGTTTAGCGGGCGCCGCTTTAGGCAACTCGGCTTTGGGTAACTCCGCCTTAGGACGCTCAACTTTGGGTCGCTCCGTTTTAGGTGACTCGGCAGCCGCCACCGATGCAGTGGGCGCAACCACCGGTGTCGCGACCGACTCCGCATGCGGCGCAGGCGCCAAGGGCGCCTCTGCTTCGTTCAATTCGGCAACCGGCGGCAGGGATGGCGCCGGTGGCGGCCGCACAATCGGCCCGCGCTCACCCGCCGCTAAATCGATGGTCACCGTACGCAGGGTCTGCGCATCGGCGCTCGGCTTTTGCGCGCTCACTTGACGAGGTCCGGTCAATAGCGCTGGCACCACGATGACAACAACGACCACCAAGGCCGCCGCACCAATCAATCGCTCTTTAATCCGTTGTTCCATAGTGCGCTGTCTTAGTTATTAACTGAGTATAAACGATGCCAATCGAGCGCTGGCCCCACTGTGTGGAAAGACCCAAACACCACGACCCGATCACCCGGCACTGCCTCCTGTGCGGCAAAAGCACACCCCGCCGGCACGCTCTCAGCCATCACCATCGGCGCAGGGTAAACCGTCTGCCACACACGGGTCAGATCCGCCGCGCTTCGACCACGTTCACCACTTAAACTCACCGCACAAATCACATCGTTCGGCTGCAGCAAAGTCACCAACTCACGCATCACCGCCGCCGCATCTTTATCTGCCAACAATCCGGCCACCCAGATCGTACGTCCCTGGCAGGGATCTGCCTGCAAGGTGTCCACTAGAATACGCGCAGCACCTGGATTATGCGCGACATCAAAAATCCAGCGTACCGGCCCAGGACGCACCTCATAGCGACCAGGCAGCGACACCGCAGTCAGACCCGCGGCAATGGCTGAAGGTGCGGGTAACAGACCGATCACATTAAGCGCAGCCAGCGCTGTTGCGGCATTACCCATCTGCGCAGCACCTTGCAGTGCCGGCTGCGGCAGATCAGCGCACTGCACATCCCCGTGCGCAAAGTGAAAGCTGCGACCGACTGCCTTCGCTGTGAACTCATGGCCTAAGCGATGCACGGGCGCTGCGATGTCAGCGGCATACTTCAGCACGCTCGCTGGCATCGACTCACACCCGAGAATCACCGGGCGATTGGGCCTAAATATGCCTGCTTTTTCACGACCGATGGCTTCTACCGTGGTCCCCAGATAATCGCAGTGATCAAGACTGACGGACACAATGACGGCGACATCTGCATCAATGGCATTCACCGCATCAAAACGACCACCGAGACCCACCTCAAGCACAATCAAATCCAGTGGCGCTTCGCTGAAACACAACAAGGCCGCCGCAGTCGAATATTCAAAATAAGTGAGCGTGATATCGCCGCGTGCCGCCTCAATCCGCTCAAACGCGGATAGCAGTACCGCCTCATCCACTTCTTGGCCATTCAGGCGAATACGCTCTTGGTAGCGAAGCAAGTGTGGGCTGGTATACAGACCCACGCGCCCACCGCCAGCTTGCACGATCGATTCGAGCATGGCCGTTACCGACCCCTTACCGTTCGTGCCGCCCACGGTAATCACCGGCGTCTTAAGCTGCCGGATACCTAGGCGATCAAGCACCACCCCGATGCGATCAAGCGTGAAGTCCATAGTGGCCGGGTGGACTTGACCCTGATAATCAAGCCACTCCTCGAGGGTTCGAGTTGCCATGCTGCCCGATTATTCCGCCTGCGGCGGCAAATTCATCATTAAACGCAAGATATTGGCGATTCTGGGTCGCATCTCTCGACGATCAATGATCAGATCCAAGGAGCCGTGATCGAGCAAGAACTCACTGCGCTGAAAGCCCTCTGGCAAGGTCTCACGCACGGTTTGCTGAATCACCCGAGGGCCTGCAAAGCCAATCAAAGCGCGCGGCTCACCGATATTCACATCGCCCAACATAGCCAAACTCGCCGACACACCACCCGTGGTCGGATCGGTCAGCACGGAGATAAAAGGCAAGTGCTCCTGCGCCAAACGCGCCAGGGCGCCACTGGTCTTGGCCATTTGCATCAAGGAGAAAAGACCTTCCTGCATGCGCGCACCGCCGCTTGCCGAAAAACACACCAGCGGCAAACGATATCGCAAGCAATGGCTGACAGCGCGCGAGAACTTCTCACCGACCACTGATCCCATCGAGCCACCCATGAACCGAAAATCAAAAGCACAGGCAACCAACTCAATGCCCAACACCGAGCCTGTCATAACGATCAGCGCGTCATTCTCACCGGTGCCTTTTTGCGCTGCCAGTAAACGGTCTTTATACCGTTTACTGTCTCTGAATTTAAGTGGATCCTCCGCCTGCACTTCCTTGGCCAATTCAGCGGTGGATTGAGCATCGAAAAACCGCGTTAACCGCTCCCGCGCCTCGATGCGCATGTGATGCGCACACTTAGGGCAGACGTGCAGATTGCGCTCCACTTCCGCCCGATACAAGACGGCGTCGCAACTTTCGCACTTAATCCACAAGCCTTCCGGCACCGAACGCGTGCGCCGATCCGTTTTGATCCGCGAGGGGATAATTTTTTGAAACCAGGTCATTCCGAACCCATTGGCAAGTCAGATGGCCCGATGATAGCTGAAAGCGGCGCCAAGACCTTAACTGGCAGCCCTAAGTCGGCCGGATAGCGCACATCAACAAAATAAAGGCCGCCCGCCGGGGCGGTTAGACCCGCTAGGCGCCGGTCACGGCTCGCCAGCACCTCGGCGATCCACGGGGCTTCGCGCGCCCCTTCCCCCACCCGCAAGGCAGAACCGGCGATATTGCGCACCATGTGATGCAAAAACGCGTTGGCGGTCACCTCTAGCACCACAAAGTCTCCGTGCCGCTCAACTGAAATCCGCTCAATACGACGCCTCGCGGTGGGTGACTGGCATTCGGCCGCGCGAAACGACGAGAAATCATGCGTGCCCACCAGACACTGCAGGGCGTCATGCATAACGTTCGCATCCAGTGGCTGTCGCCATAGGCAAGCTCGACCAAACCACAGCGGCGCACGCAAGGGGCGATTTAAAATCAAATAGCGATACGAGCGCGCCAAGGCAGAGAAACGGGCATGAAAGGCGGGCGAGACCGGCGAGATCCAGGCTAACGCGACATCAGAAGGTAACTCGGCGTTGGCCCCTAGCAACCAACCCCGATCGGCGCGCTGCGCCTCGGTATCAAAATGAATGACCTGAGCGGTGGAGTGAACCCCCGCATCGGTACGCCCAGCACACACCACCTCAACCGGATGGTCCGCAATTTTGGTGAGGGCTTCCTCAACGAGACTCTGCACCGCGAGCGCATGCGGCTGCCTCTGCCACCCCGCAAAACGCGTGCCCACATAGTGAACCCCCGCAGCCAGGCGCATGCGAGCTATCCGCTACGACAGCGATTTTAAAAGTTGCTTCGCATCCGATATCTCGGACGCACTGCCCCCTTTAATGACATCCTCGGCCAACGAGCGCGCACCTGCCGTATCACCCATCGCCAGATAAGCGCGGGCCAACTCGAGTTTGGTGGTCATCGCGGATAAGGTGTCCTGATCTGAGCCTTTAAGGCCCAAATCGTCTAAAGTCAGCGTCTCTACCGCCATGGTCTGCGCCGTGGCATCCATCACGTCACGCGCCTTAGGCAGATCGGCTTTGCTCACCGCAGCAGAACTCCGCTCAGCCGCCTGATCCACCAAATCACGCACCTTAAAGCGCGCATCATCATCAATCTTAAACTGCGCTGTCGCATCGATACTGACGGATGACTCCGCCAGCAATTTATCCAGATCTAATCCCAACTCAGCCATGCTAGGCGGGACAACACCCTCCTTCAGTTTGGGTAACCGCGGCTGCGTATCGTCTAATTTGCTGTCCTCAACCGGACGAGCAGCCGACTGCGGCGGGCGAACTCGGCTAGCGGGCTTGGCCTCACGCGGAGCAACCTCAACTTCGCCCAGATCAAAATCGAGCGATCGATCGCGCTGCGCCACAGCCGCTTGCGCAAACAGCGGATGCTCAGGCAACAACTTAGCCCCCATCAACAGAATATTCTGCCATTCGCCAGGGCCCGCACCCTCGGCGCTGTCACGCAATATCTGCGCGAGCGTCAAAAACTCATCTGCGTTACCAGCGACGTAGTACACCTCAAGCAATTTGAGCTGAAAGGCACGCTCGGCAGGCTCGCGCAACAAGGCTTGTTTCAATAAGTCCGCTGCCTGCCCATACAGTCCGTAGGCAATATGAAAATCAGCTTCTGCCAATGGATCCGTGGCAGTCGCCGTGACGCCGGTGGCAGCCGTGCGGTGACGCGTTGCACCCTGATCATTCTCTTTACGCGAATCCGCGCCCGCATGAATCGAGCCGAAGCCGGTCGGCTCAGAAGCCCCCCACGCAGCCGGTGTCGGCATCGCGATGGTCTCTTGAAAATGCGCTTCCGCCTGCTTGCGCCGTCGCACCATCAACAGCCACGTACCCACACCGAGCGCTAGCAACGCGCCAATTAACCAAACCGCCTGTTCAACAATCCACCTCATCGGACCGGCCTGCACCGCTGGCGTAGCGATCACCGGAGTCATCGCAATGGCCGCAGGGGCAGCGACCGGCGCCACCACCGGGACAGCGCCATGCTCAAGCTCGGCAAGCTCAGTGGTTTTTAATTCCAGTGCTCGCTTGGCATCAGCCACTTCTTTCTGCAAGTCCACTAAGCGCGCCGCTGCGCTGCTGTCAGTCGCTTTATCAGCCTGTTGTGTACTGGTAGAGGCTGCAGTCGATGCAACGGCTCCAGGAAGAAGTGCCTGCGGCGCCACTGCCTGACTGTCAGCGGTCGCCTCCTTAGCCGGAACCAGTCGTAAGCGCGTGACCTCAGACGGCTGAGTCGCCGTCGACGCCGTGGCGGATGGGCGAACCCCTGCCCCCCAATCACTCGCCTGTTGATGCACTTGGCCGGCCGCCACCGCCGCATCAATCGAACGCCACTCTGTTTCTGTCGGCAGGGTTAAAACGGCATGTTTCTTGAGTCGATTGATATTGCCATCAAAGGCTTTTTGATTAGACCGGAATGTCGCCACCATCCAACGATTCATCTGCGCTTGCGCAATGCCGCCCGTACGCCGACCGATTCCAGATAATGAATCACCCGGCGCGACTTCATACACTTGACCTGTTGCGGTCATCGGCTCTAAGGGCGCTACGGTAGATGACATCGGCGCAGGCGATGCACGCCGATCGGTGACTTGCGATATTTTAGCGGGCGCTGATTCCTTTGCTTTCGGCGCAATGACTGTCGACTCAGCTGGCACGCGTGGTGCGGCGCTTGATTGAGCAACGGCAGCCACCACCGGCATATCGGGCGAGGAGACGCTCACCGGCGCCTGCAATCGTGGCGCCACCGAGGGATGATCAGCAAACACAGGCGGATCAAGTAGCACGGTGTATTCGCGCACCAAGCGACCTTGCGGCCAACTAACTTCAATCAATAAAGTAACAAAAGGCTCGGTCACCACTTCCGGTGTACGCACCTGCAACACCGCATGCCCCGCACGATCCGTCGTCACCTTGAAGGTCATCGAGGATAAAAACGCCGGCCGATCCACTCCGTGACTGGCAAACATCTCTGGAGACGACAAACTCGCATGCAGTTGCTTCAGTTCATCGGCAGAGACGGACAACAAATCAATGTCCGCCACAAAGGGCTGATTGAGCGCCGAACTCAACCGAATATCACCGAGGCCCACAGCGCCCGCCATCAAGGGCGAACCACACAGCAATGCCAAGGCCACACGAGATTTAATGGTCATCGATACTTCCGAAGCGCCGGTGCGCCAGTGGGTCGGGCGAACATCCCCTTCAACTTGCTCAGAAACCGCTCTGCAATTAAGAGTTAAGTAACTGAATGTTAAAAGGAAATTATGAAAATAACCGGATGAGTGTAGTGAAAGGCGCCCGCGGAAACGTCGACCGTGTGCACAGATTTACAACCCAGCCGCCGGCGCCATACGCCGACCCCGTCTGCTTAAGCGCTGATCGCTCGGCTGAGCGGTTTCAGCGCCAACATAAACGCCAAGACAGCAAACACCCAAGCGCCTACAAAGACCGCCGACGGACCCACCCACGTCCACAGCGCACCCGCCATCAAGCTACCCACAATACCGCCAGCACCCCAACCAACGCTCGACACCAACGCCTGCGCACGCACACCAAAACCACTCGGCAACAACGTGGGTGCCAACAACACACTGACGGAATGAAAGAGCGCAAAACCAGCCAAATGCAATATTTGCGCGCACCACATGACGGTTGCATGATCCGGATACAACGCCACCACAGCCCAACGGACCGCACTACCGAACACCGCGACTTGTAAAAGCCGCTGTAGCGACACACGCGCCAACACCCAAGGCCCCGCCAAGAACATCGCCATCTCAGCAACCACCGCGAACGCCCAGTAAGCGCCGATCACCGCCGCTTGGTATCCATGCGATTGCAGATACAGCGTATAAAATCCGTAGTAAGCGCCAAAACCTGCCATCTGCAAAAAACAGATGCCTAGGAAGCGCAGCAAACCCGGCTCTGCCAGCAACTCTTTTGCACTAAAGGACAGCGTGGCTTTTGGGTGCGCATGAGGGCGCGCCACCGGCATCCAAAGTAATACGCCCGCGGTCGCCAAGACCCCCAGCAACAGCGCCCATGGGATCACCACGGTGCCGCTACGCTGCACCCACAGGCCAGTGACTGCGGAAGCGACCACAAAGCCCAAGGAACCCCATACGCGCAGGCGACCATAGTGATGTCGCCCCTCACCCAACCAATCAAGCGCATGCGCATCGTAGACCGGCAACAAGCCATTAAAGCCTAAGCCATACAGCGCCAGCGCCAGCGCCATCCAAACGACACTCGACACGCCGAGCAACAACGCGGCAGATGCCAACATGCCAAAGCCCAAAGCCACCATTAACGGCCGACGATCGGTCATCCGATCGGCAAACACCGCCGTGACCAATGGGCTGGCCACCCGCACTGCATTGAAAAGCCCTAGCAGCACCCCGATGGTCGCTGCCGAAAAACCAAGCGCTGACAGGTGAGCTGGCCAATAAGGCTGGAAGACACCTACCGTGGCAAAAAAAGCGAAATAACCCGCGCCAAGCGCGAGCCCACCGCGCTTCACGCGGAACGCGGTCGAGTGATATCTGGAGTACCAGAGCGCACATCGGCATTTTGTGCACGGTGCCGTAACCAGTGATCCATCAAGGTCAGCGCCAGCATCGCCTCAGCAATCGGCGTCGCACGCAAACCCACACACGGATCGTGACGACCCGTGGTCACCACCTCGATGGGATTGCCTTGCACGTCGATCGTGCGACCCGGAACCTGGATGCTCGAGGTCGCCTTAATGGCCAAGGTCACCCTAATCATCTGACCGGTAGAAATCCCACCCAATACACCACCCGAGTGATTGGCGGTGAACCCTGTCGGCGTTAGCTCATCCCGAATCTCACTGCCCCGCTTGGCCACCACGTCAAAGCCATCGCCGATCTCCACGCCCTTCACGGCATTGATGCCCATCATGGCGTGCGCCAAATCCGCATCCAGTCGATCAAAGACCGGCTCACCTAAACCGGGTGGCACGCCCTCAGCGCACACCACGAGTTTGGCGCCAATGGAATCACCCGCCTCACGAATGCTCCACATGAAAGCCTCAAGCTCCGCGACACGGCTAGGATCAGGACAAAAGAACGGATTCTGGTAGGCGCTGGCCAAATCAACTGGCGCAAGCTCCAACGGGCCGAGTGCTGCCAAATAGCCATAAATACGAACCCCTAAGCGTTCCGCTAGGTACTTACGCGCAATCGCACCGGCCGCCACACGCATGACCGTCTCACGCGCCGACGATCGTCCACCACCACGGTAATCGCGTAGGCCGTATTTCTGCTGATAGGTGTAATCCGCATGCCCCGGTCGAAAGCGGTCTTTGATTTTGTCGTAATCGCGTGAGCGCTGATCCGTGTTTTGCACGAGTAGACCGATCGGTGCGCCGGTGGTTTGCCCCTCAAAAACACCCGACAAAATTTGCACGTGATCCGGTTCTTGACGTTGGCTCGTATGATGGGATGTGCCCGAGCGCCGACGCTCCACATCCATCATCAGATCCGCTTCCGTTAGCGCAAGGCCCGGCGGGCAACCGTCAACAATGGCGGTCAGCGCAGGGCCATGGCTTTCACCCGCTGTGGTGACCGTAAAGAGCGTGCCGAAAGTATTACCGGACATCCGTACTACTCCATCGTCAATAAAAACACGCCACCACCACCGCGCTCGAACTCGAGCCAAATGAACGGCAACTGTGGCCAAGTGTGCTCCACCGCTGCCGCGCTGTCGCCCACCTCGACCACCAAAATGCCGCCAGGCGTCAGGTATTGACGCCAATCCGCCAAGATCGCGCGCACCGCATTTAATCCATCAGCCCCCGAGGCAAGCCCTAAGGCCGGCTCGTGCGCGTACTCTGGCGGCAGAGCCTCTACATCGGCGATCGGCACATAGGGCGGATTACTGACAATCATATCGTACTGACGCCCAATAACGCCTGAGAACACGTCTGAGCGCTGCAAACTCACCCGCGTCTCAAGGCCATGTGCGGCCACATTTGCCGCAGCCACCTCAAGGGCGGCAGGGGAAATATCCACAGCATCCACCACAGCCTGTGGAAACGCATGCGCGCAGGCAATGGCAATACAACCAGAACCGGTACCAATGTCCAAAATCCGGTGTACCCGTGACGGGTCAATGAACGGTCGAAACTCGGTCTCGATCAACTCAGCAATCGGCGAACGAGGCACCAAGACGCGAGGATCCACCTTCATCTCGTGCCCTGCAAACCAGGTGACGCCCGTGAGATAGGCAGAGGGAATACGCTCCTTGATGCGTCGCGCCAGTAAGGCGGCGATGCGCTCACGCACGGCATCTGAGAGCAGCCATTGGTACGCGGCCGGCGCATCGGCGTGCGCCCAACCGGCCGCATGAAACACCAAGGCCGCCGCCTCGTCCTGCGGATTATCGGTGCCATGCCCGTAGCTCAAAGCGGCCCGCCGCAGGCGGGCAGCCGCCCACGCAATCGCAGGGCCGGTTTCGACGGGGGGCAGGAGGGGAGCAGCCATCGATACAGTCTAATGCACCAGAGGCCCCCTCGACTCGTGGGATAATACCCGCATGACAACCTCTCATACCCCGCGCTGGCGTACCGGCTTATGGATCGCGGCCGCCCTATTGGCAGGCGCTGTCGGCCTGTGGACCCATCAGCGCATCACGGGCCAGGCGCTGACTCTCGAGGTCGCGGCCTTGTACCCCATCCACCGGCCTTTGCCGGCGTTTACATTGCAAGACGCCGAGGGCCACGGCTTTCAACGTGAACAACTACAAGATCACTACAGCCTGGTCTTTTTTGGGTACACCCAATGCCCCGATGTCTGCCCCACCACCCTGCTTGAGCTCAATCAAGTGGTACGCGCGCTCGCCGATCTACCCGCCCGCCTGCAACCCAGCGTTGTGTTCGTGAGCGTTGATCCGAACCGCGATACACCCACTGTGTTAAAAAATTACGTGCAGCATTTCAATGCCTCTTTCATTGGCGTATCCGGTAATGACACGGAACTGACAACGCTCACCCGTGCAGTCGGCGCACTCTTCGCCCTGAGTCCATCCGCTAATGGCACCTACTCGGTTGATCACTCGGCGTCGATGTTTTTAATTGACCCGAGTGCTGCGCTACTCGCGGTGTTCCCAGCGCCACATGCTGCGCATAGCATCGAGGCAGACTACCGACGCATTGTCAGTACGGCAGGTAAGACACCATGAGCATCGGCACGCGCTTGTTCATCGGCTTACAGTACGTGTGGCCACAACACGGACTAACCGCACTTATTCACTGGCTCGCTCGTCGGAGACGACGCACCCTCACGCGCTGGTTGATTCGCGGATTTAGAGCGCTGTATCCGATCAATATGGCTGAGGCGCTACAGACAGATACCGAACAATTTGCGAGCTTTAACGAGTTTTTCACGCGCGCACTCGCACCGGGAGCGCGTCCACTGGATGCGCAGCCAGACAGTCTCGTCAGCCCCTGCGATGGTACCGTCAGTGAATGCGGCAAGATCGACAGTGAATATCTGCTACAGGCGAAACTGACGGCAAAATCTTTTCGCTACAGCTTGACCGAGCTATTAGCCGATACGGCTGCCGCCCACCGTTACAGGGACGGCAGCTTCGCCACGATTTATTTAGCGCCATACGACTATCACCGCGTACACATGCCCATCAACGGCACGCTGACTAGCGTCCGCTACGTGCCAGGCGCACTGTTTAGCGTCAATGGCGCGACCGCGCGCGCAGTGCCAAAACTATTCGCACGCAATGAGCGAGTGATTGCAGAGTTCACCACGGCCTTAGGTCCCTTGGCGGTCATCTTCGTCGGCGCCTTGAATGTCGGCAGCATATCCATCATGGGCTTGGGCGATTTGACCCCATGCTCACCACGACAGACCCGGCGGTATGACCTACCGGCAATGACGTCATTTTCAAAAGGCGCGGAACTTGGTCGCTTCAACATGGGCTCCACGGTGATCGTATTAGCACCGCGTCAAGCGATCGCATGGATCCCAAGCCTACAAGCAGGCACCACCGTACGCATGGGCCAGATGATCGGCCAATGGCAGCCCCGCGGATGATGACGGATATACCCATGCGCGCCCGACTACAGCGTCGGGCGGCGCTATTGGCCCACTGCCGTCGTTTCTTTGCCGAGCGCGGCGTCGTGGAGGTCGACACGCCCGTACTGTCTCGAAGCACCGTGACGGATATACACATTGCGTCATTTCAAACCCGCGCCATCGCAGGACATCCAACCGCCTATCTGCAAACCTCACCGGAGTATGCGATGAAGCGGCTATTGGCGGCTGGCAGCGGTGACATCTATCAGCTTGGCAAAGTCTTTCGACAAGAGGCGGCGGGGCGACATCATCAACCTGAGTTCACACTACTGGAGTGGTATCGGCTAGGCTTTGATGCGCACGCCTTAATACAAGAAGTCGATACGCTATTGCACGAATTGCTCGGCGATTGCATTCCGTTACCGACCGAAATGCTGCCGTACCGGGACGCTTTTCAGCGCGTATTACAGATTGATCCCTTCACGGTCGACATGCCCACCTTGCGAGCACTTGCCGTACAGCACACTGGCGCCTGCAATATCGATTGGGATGATCGAGACACTTTGCTCGACTTAGCCATGGGACTGATCGTGGGGCCCTCGTTAGGCAAGCAGCGCATCACGTTTATCACTGAGTACCCTGCATCACAAGCCGCACTGGCGCGCTTGCTACCAGGCAACCCTCCCCGCGCTGCGCGCTTTGAGGCCTACGTTGAAGGCATTGAGCTGTGCAACGGCTTTCATGAGCTCACCGATGCGCGCGAACAACGAAGTCGATTTTTAAACGACCAGCAACGACGCCAAGCGATGGGATTAGAATCCATCCCGCTGGATGAGTCATTTCTGGCGGCACTCGAGACAGGCTTGCCTGAGTGTGCCGGTGTCGCGGTTGGCTTTGATCGCGTCGTTTTATTGGCCAGTGGAGCCTCCTCACTCGCGGATGTCATCAGCTTCACTTTAGACTAATCACCACAAGGCGCGGCGCACTCGATGCAAGCCAAATACCCACCTCAGGCTCACAACGCATCAGTCTATCCAGACTTGCTTCTGGCTTTAGACGCTCTACTGGCCGGCGAACGGGACATGATCGCTAACCTAGCGAATTGCTCGGCTCTGCTCTTTAATCAACTGCCAGGACTTAACTGGGCGGGCTTTTATCTGTGGCGATCAAACGAACTGGTGCTAGGCCCTTTCCAGGGGAAGCCAGCCTGTATACATATCGCCAAAGGCCGCGGGGTATGCGGACAAGCTGCGCAAAGCCGCCGTACGCTCATTGTGGCCGATGTGCATACCTTTGCCGATCACATCGCGTGTGACGCCGATTCGCAATCAGAAATTGTCGTGCCGTTGATGGCGGGTGATCGCTTATTAGGCGTCTTAGATCTAGACAGCCCATTCATCGGGCGATTTAACGAAACCGATGCAGCAGGCTTGGAAGCGGTCGCTGCAAAATTAATTGCAGCGACGGACTTCCACCTCAATCAAAACGATTGACCCGATGACAGCCGGGTAAGCAAGCACTACTTGGCGCGGGAGATGTATTCACCGCGTCGCGTGTCCACACGAATCACTTCGCCTTCCGCCAAAAATAGCGGCACGCGCACCACTGCACCGGTTTCAAGCGTGGCAGGCTTTTGACCACCACTCACCGTGTCTCCACGCGCGCCTGGATCCGTGCCAACAATTTTCAATTCCACATGAGCAGGCGGCGTGACCGTCAATGGCTGACCATTCCACAAGGTCACGATGCAGGACACCCCATCTTTTAACCACTGTGCCGCGTCACCCATGGCCGCTTTACCGGCCATCACCTGCTCAAACGTCTCGGGCGACATGAACGTCCAGAACTCACCATCGGTGAACAAATAGGTCATATCCGCATCGACCACATCGGCTGATTCGACCGAGTCACCTGACTTCCAGGTTTTTTCAACCACTCGGCCTGTGCGCAGATTGCGCACCTTCACGCGATTGAACGCCTGCCCCTTACCGGGCTTGACCATCTCGTTCTCAACAATCGAGAACGGCTCGCCTTCTAACAAGATTTTGAGTCCAGATTTGAACTCATTGGTGCTGTAGGTCCCCATACGTCGACACTCCACGGTACGCGCCTAGCCAGTATCGGCCAAAGCACTTTGCTGCAATCGGTTCCGCATCATACCGATCAACGGCTTACTGAACCAGCCAAAACAGCACACCCGGAACTGTCGACCCCATCACGGCTACCCACCGACCCGACCGTTAGGATCCAAAAACACATAATTCACGCGGTTTTAAGCACTTGTCCAATAACTCCCCTACCGCGACCAGCGCTGACGCACCGGTGCCCACCCTAGTGGTCGCCCGCGATCGGGCCAGCAGCGAAACTGTGGCCGCGATTCTGACCCAAGCCGGACACGCAGTGCGCTGCACATGGCTTGCGGACAGCAGCCCATGGGTTGATGCCATCGAACGTAGTCACGCCGAAGTGGTCATGGTTTTTCTAGACGATGAGCTCGTATCACTGGAGCAAATCAAAGCCCACCGAGGTAATCTCCAGCCACGCATCCCGGTGTTGGTGGTCAGCGCACAGGTCGACGAGGCGCGCATAACCGACACGCTGCGAGCAGGCGCACAGGATCTCGTCTCATTGGAGCACCCGAGCAGACTACGTCGCGTGTGGGAGCGCGAGGTACGCAGTTACCGTCGTGACTGCGCGCTCATCAACACCGTGACCTCTGCCCGCAAACACCAAGATGTGTTGGCTATACTATTAGCCAGCTCCGCTGAACTCGCTAGCTCCAGCGATGCTGTCGCACACATTGATGAGCAACAAGTGCTCGACACCAACCGTGCATGGCACAGCCTACTCAGTTATCCAGACGATGCCGCCCTACAGGGTCTCTCTATTTTGGATTTTTTTACACGAGAGTCACACGCCCCCTTATTAGGCGCCCTCGCTGTCTGTCGCGCCGGTCAGTGGCATGATTACGCCCTCAAAGTCTCAGTGCTCACCGCAGCCGGTCACTCTTTGCCTATTGAGGCTCGATTGGCTCAAACGTCTGTCAATAACAAACCAGCGATCCGTCTACGCATCACTGGCATCACACTGGATGTATCCGAAGGCGCGGCAGGCCTTACCGCAGCAGCGCGTCTTGACCCAACCACCGAATTTTTACTCCGACATCACTTTGTCGACGATCTGAATGATCGACTCAAGCAACCCATCAAGGCTGGGGTCCGCTATTTGCTGGCGATTTGTCCCGATCAACTCGACTTGATTGTTAATCAAATCGGTCCGCTGTATCTAGAGGACTACATGGCCGCGATCGGAAACCTCGTGCGCGGGCAGGTCACCGATGCTGATCTCGGCGGTCGCTTCACGAGCTCCACCATCATGCTGTTAGTGGAACGTGGCGCCGTCGCCGATGTCAACGCACTCGCCGAAGAGATCGTGTCACAGGTAGCCAAACACATCTTCTCCATAGGCACACAGACGCTCACCGGCAGTGTCAGCATTGGCATTACCGTCGTGCCGACACAAAATCCTGATCTTAAAAAATTAGTGTCTACCGCCATCAATACCTTGAATATGGCGCAAAAGTTGGGCGGCAAGCAGGTGCGCTTAAACGACTACCTAGAGGGCGATACGCGCCTACAGAGCTTTGACAAGATCTGGGTGCCACGCATCAAGAATGCACTCAAAGATAAGCGCTTTCGCCTGGTGCATCAGCCCATCGCAAGCCTACAAGGCAGTGCGCGGCAACAATCAGATCTGCTGCTCAGACTCGTGGACGAAGACGGCACCGAGATTTTACCCACCGAATTCATCCCAGCTGCTGAACGCTGCGAACTGATGTCCTTAATCGATCGCTGGGTCATCGAGGCCGCTCTGGGTTTTTGCACAAGCCACGCCAACGAAGAGGTGTTCATACGCTTGTCGCCAAGCTCCATTCAGGACAGCGGGCTGATGGCGTGGATCACCAGCGCGCTGCAAAATCAGCTGATTAACCCAAATCGCTTATGCTTTCAGGTGACTCACACGGTCGCAGAGCAATATCTGTTACAGACCAAAACGCTGTTTAGCGCCCTCAGAAGCCTCGGCTGCAAATCGGCAATTGATCACTTTGGATCAGGACGAGATCCCCAACAACTGGTTGATCACTTAAAGCCAGACGTGATCAAGATTGACGGCACCTTGATGCAATCATTAGCGACCAACGAAGGGCATCAAGATCAGGTCAAGCAGCTTGTCAAGATAGCGAACGGGGTACCCGCACAAACCATTGCGGAGCGCGTGGAGAACGCCAGCACCATGGCAGCACTGTGGCAGCTCGGGGTTCAGTCGATTCAAGGGTACTTTGTACGTGCCCCCGAAACCGTGGAGCTAAAAGGCGATCGCCTTCATCTAACCGTCGCCTAAAGGCATCGCGCCATCGGCTGTCGAGTGCCGTCACAGCCCAGTGCGCGCTACTCGCCCGGCAATTCCACCTCAAGCTCAGTGACTCGTCGATAGTTTTTAGGCAGCAACGCGCCCCGTTGCGCGCGCTCACCGCGATAGTCGCTCAGCTCAGCAAAACTCAGCGTCATCAAGCGATCGCCACAGTGCACTTTGAGCTTCATTTTTGGTGCCAGCACCGCAACAGCCACCACCAATTCTTTCCGACGCTCAGCCTGTGCCGTTGGAATATTAAACAGCTTATTGCCCTTGCCTTTGGAAAGCTCAGGTAAGTCGCCCACAGGGAACACCAACAGGCGCCCATCGGCGCCATCTTGTGCGGACGCCACCACGATCAACGCACCTTTCTCTTCCACTACCCGCGCTGATGGCAACGCCTTGGCATAAGCAGGCATGCTCAGCACGCCCTTGCCCGCCTTATTGCGCGCATACAACTCTTCTAACTTAACGATAAAGCCGTAGCCCGCATCACTGGCCAGCACCCAGCGATCGCCTGGCTCGCCCAACATGACACTGGCAAAGGTGGCACCATTGGGCGGATCCACTCGGCCTGACAGGGGCTCGCCCTGACCACGTGCCGAGGGCAAGGTGTGCGCTGGCAAGCTATAGGTTCGTCCCGTGGAGTCCAAAAACACGGCTTGTTGCGTGCTCTTGCCGCGAGCGACGGCCTGAAAGCCATCACCTGCCTTATAAGACAGCGACCGTGGGTCAATCTCATGTCCCTTAGCCTGCCTGACAAAGCCAACCGTGGAGAGCACCACCGTCACAGGCTCAGCGGTCACAAGCTCAGTCTCATCGATCGCCTTGGCGGCATCTCGCTCAACAATCTTGGTGCGAAGTTTATCGGCATATTTTTCGCCGTCAGCAACCAACTCCTCACGCACCAATTTACGCAACCTTGCCGGACTTGCCAGAATCGCTTCGATGCCTTTGCGCTCAGCCGACAGCTCCGCCTGCTCACCGCGGATCTTCATCTCCTCCAGTCGCGCCAGGTGACGCAACTTGGTCTCAAGAATCGCCTCTGCCTGCTCATTGGACAGAGAAAAACGCTTGATCAAAACCGCTTTTGGCTCGTCTTCTGTACGTACAATCTTGATGACTTCATCTAAGTTCAGATAAGCGATCAACAAGCCATCTAAGATGTGTAGTCGAGCATTGAGCTTGCCCAATCGGTGTTCAAGGCGACGAGTGACTGTCTGCGAACGGTAGGTCAACCATTCGACCAACAGATCCCTAAGTCCCATGACTTTAGGTCGACCATCGAGCGCAATGACATTGATATTGACGCGATAGGTGCGCTCTAAATCGGTCGTGGCGAACAAATGCGCCATCACCTGGTCCACATCGACGCGGTTAGACTTCAGCTCAAGTACAATACGAACTGGCTCTTCGTGGTCCGATTCATCCCGCACGTTCTCAACCATCGGCAATTTTTTGGCCCGAATCTGCGCCGCCACCTGTTCCTGCACTTTAGAGCCTGATACTTGATAAGGCAGTGCGGTGATAATGACCTCACCATCACCACCCTCATAGATCGCCCGTGCACGGAAAGTGCCCCCGCCCGTCTCGTAGATCGCGCGCAGCTCCGCTTTGGGCGTAATGATTTCGCCACCGGTCGGCAGATCAGGGCCTGGAACCAGCTTCAGCAGCTCGCGCACAGACACGTCCGGCTCATCCAACAGCCGCACACACGCTGCCACAATCTCCTTGAGATTATGCGGTGGAATATCCGTCGCCATGCCAACCGCAATACCCGTCGCGCCATTTAACAGTACGTTAGGCAATCGTGCCGGCATCAGCGAAGGCTCATCCATCGAGCCGTCAAAATTAGGAACCCACTCAACGGTACCCTGCTCCAACTCGCTCAACAGCGTGTCCGCATAAGGCCGAAGCTTGGACTCGGTATAACGCATGGCGGCAAAGGACTTAGGATCATCCGTTGACCCAAAGTTGCCCTGGCCATCAACGATCGGATAGCGATAGGAGAAATCTTGCGCCATGTGCACAAGCGCTTCGTAACAAGCCGAGTCGCCATGCGGGTGAAACTTACCGATCACATCGCCAACGGTACGCGCACTCTTCTTGTGCTTGGCGCTTGCCTGCAGTCCCAACTCGCTCATCGCATAAATGATGCGGCGCTGCACTGGCTTCAAACCATCGGCTAGCTGCGGCAGTGCACGATCTAAAATGACATACATCGAATAATCGAGGTAGGCCTTCTCAGTGAACGTTTTAAGTGGTCGGCGCTCAATACCTTCAAAATTTAAGTCTTGCGCTTTCATACAATCGCTTCAGCCAGATTGCCATTCGCTTCTAGCCATTCGCGACGGTCACCCGCGCGCTTTTTAGCCAACAGCATATCGAGCAACTGATCGGTCCCATCGGCTGCCTCGACTGTTAACTGCAACAGACGACGCGTGGAAGGCGCCATGGTGGTTTCACGCAATTGCAGCGGATTCATTTCACCCAGACCCTTAAAGCGCGTGACACTGACTTTGCCGCGGATACCCTCGGCGGCAATGCGATCAAGCGTTCCAGCACGTTCAGCGTCATCAAGCGCATAAAAAACTTGGCGACCAATATCAATTCGATACAGCGGCGGCATGGCTACATGCACATGGCCCGCCAACACCAGCGGCCTAAAGTGACGCACAAACAACGCACACACTAGCGTGGCAATGTGCTGACCGTCCGAGTC
>CAIYVA010000123.1 GCA_903929455.1 uncultured Pseudomonadota bacterium
ATCACGGTGTACCAACAAGGCATTTTAGTGGGCGCCTTGCCGCTGTATTCCAAAACGCATTCGTGGGGCGAGTTCGTGTTCGACTTTAGTTGGGCGCAAGCCTACGAACGCAACGGCCTACCTTATTATCCAAAGCTGGTGAGTGCCACCCCCTTTACGCCGGCGACAGGTCCGCGCTTGCTGGTGCACCCGGATTACCCAGCCGACCCGATTCGCCACGCACTGTTGGCCGCCGCACGCGCGTTGCTGCCGACCCACTCGTCCTTACATCTACAATTCACCAGCACGACGGATACCCCTTGGCTGCACAGTCAGGGCTTGTTATCGCGCATTGATTGTCAGTTTCACTGGAGCAATCAAAACTACGCGACCTTTGAGGAATTTCTAGCGACGTTTACCGCTGACAAGCGCAAAAAAGCCAAGCGCGAACGCCGCCGCATTGCCGAAGCCGGCGTCGTGTTTGAATGGCGCACCGGTGATTCGCTCGATGCCGCCTTGTGGGCGCAGGTCTATGCCCTTAAAGCATCTACTTTTCACCGCCATGGACACGAACCGTATCTGCCACAGGCCTTTTTAGAGTCACTGAGTAGCGACCGCCTGGTACGACCGCTGATTCTACTGGCCTGGCATGGCACCCAATTGGTCGCGACCGCAATTTTCTTTGCCAGTGCGACCACCCTGTATGGCCGCTACTGGGGATCGAGCGGCGACTATCACAGCCTACATTTTGAAGCGTGCTACTACCAAGGCATTGAGTACTGTATTCAACATCAACTAAAACAGTTTGAGCCTGGCACGCAGGGCGAACATAAAGTGGCGCGTGGCTTTGTCCCCACACTCACCCATTCCATGCATGAGATAGCCGACCCGCGCTTTAGCGAAGCCATTGCGCGCTTCTTGGAGCAAGAGCGTGCCGGGGTAGCACGCTATGCGACGGAGGTTGCCAGTCACGTGCCCTACCGGGATGAACCGACTCCACCTTTAACGGTGGTGATCTGAGTCGCACGCCACTGATGCCGCTCAGCCCGACGGAGTCACCACCGCGGTGGCCCGATCCAGAGGCAGCGATGCATGAACCCAATGGTTTATTAGCGGTCGGTGGCTCATTAAGCCCGTCGTGGCTGATCAGCGCCTACCGGCACGGTATTTTTCCGTGGTTTGGGGAGGATGACCCGATTCTTTGGTGGTCACCTGATCCGCGCGGTGTGTTGTGGCCGCACGCGTTCCATGCCAGTCGACGCCTACAGCGCAGCATCAGATCCCGCGGCTACCGCAGCCAGAGTAATCGCGCCTTCACCGCCGTGGTAGCTGGCTGCGCGGCCCCCAGAGGCACGCTCAGTGGCACCTGGATCACCGCGCCAATGCGTGTCGCCTATATTGCCTTACACCGCCTGGGTGTGGCCCATTCGGTTGAGATTTATCAGCAGGAGCAGCTCGTTGGCGGGTTGTACGGTGTGCAGGTGGGCGGCGTGTTTTTTGCCGAATCCATGTTTAGCGTCCAGACGGATGCCTCCAAGGCGGCCCTCTTGGCCTTGGTGGGGCAGGCAAAAGAGCGCGGAATTGAGCTCATCGACACGCAAATGGGCAGTCCCCATTTGGCCTCCCTAGGCGGCACCGTGATGCCTCGGAGCGCGTTTTTAACCGAATTAACGCGGTTGATCGAGCAACCCACGCCTGCCTGGCCACGCCCCCCCACCTAGTACAAGCCACACGCCGCATTGCCACGGGGTGGCCGATTCGGCACAATGCGCTCGCGTTACACAAGTCAGGAACAGAATGTCGAAAGAGGAAGCGATTCAGATGGAGGGCGAAGTCGTCGAGACTCTGCCCAACACGACGTTCCGGGTCAAACTCAAGAATGGCCACATCGTCACGACCCACATCTCAGGCAAGATGCGAAAAAATTACATTCGCATCCTGACCGGCGATATCGTCACGGTCGAAATGACGCCCTACGATTTGACCAAGGGTCGCATCACGTACCGCGGCCGATAACGCGTTACTCAATTGAGCAATGCCGGCTCCTGTGCGCTACGCGTCTCTAAGCTCAAGCCCAAGCCATCCGCCGACAGCATCACGCGCACCGTGCCGCCTTGCACGAGCTTACCGAATAACAACTCTTCGGCCAGCGGACGTTTAATCTTTTCTTGTACCAAGCGGGCCATCGGCCGCGCACCCATTTTCGGATCATAGCCCTCGCGCGCAATCCAACGGCGCGCCGCGTCATCGATAGACAGTTGCACGCCCTTCTCCTCGAGCTGCGCTTCAACCTCCATCAAAACCTTATCAACCACACGCTCAATCGTCTGCGTGTTCAATGCACCAAACTGCACGATGGCATCTAAGCGATTGCGAAACTCAGGTGCAAACAGTCGCTTAATGGCTTCAGCGCCATCCGTCTGCGTCTCAGCGTGCGTGAACCCAATCACGTTACGCGCCATTTCAGTCGCACCAGCGTTCGTGGTCATGACAATGATGACATGCCGAAAATCAGCCTTCCGGCCGTTATTATCCGTGAGCGTCCCGTGGTCCATCACCTGCAGCAACAGGTTAAACACATCCGGATGCGCCTTCTCAATTTCATCCAGCAACAGCACCGCATGCGGATGCTTGGTAATCGCCTCGGTCAGCAAACCGCCTTGGTCGAATCCCACATAGCCTGGCGGGGCGCCAATTAAACGCGACACCGTGTGTCGCTCCATGTATTCCGACATATCGAAGCGAATCAACTCCACGCCAAGCGATAACGCCAATTGGCGGGTAACTTCTGTTTTGCCAACGCCGGTCGGGCCTGCAAATAAGAATGAGCCCACCGGCTTTCGCGGATCGCCCAAACCTGATCGCGCCATCTTGATGGATGCCGACAGCATCTCAATCGCGGGGTCTTGACCGAAGATCACCAGTTTCAAGTTGCGCTCAAGGTTTTTAAGCACTTCCTTATCAGACGTCGACACCTGCTTGGGCGGTATGCGTGCGATGCGCGCCACCACCGCTTCCATATGCGCCACCGTCACCTGCGTGGCGCGCGTGGCTGCGGGTTGCAGGCGCAGGTTGGCACCAGCCTCATCCACCACATCAATGGCCTTGTCTGGCAAGAAACGGTCATTGATGTAGCGCGCCGCAAGCTCAGCGGCTGTGGTCAGAGACGCCTCGTCATAGGTCACCCCATGGTGCTCTTCAAACTGCGCTTTTAGGCCCTTTAGGATCTCGATGGTTTCAGGTACCGATGGCTCAAGCACGTCAATCTTCTGAAAACGACGCGCCAATGCGCGATCTTTCTCAAAAATGCCGCGGTATTCGTGATACGTGGTTGAGCCAATGCAACGCAAGTCGCCATTCGACAGGACTGGCTTGATCAAATTAGACGCATCCATAACACCGCCCGAGGCGGCACCGGCACCGATCACCGTGTGAATCTCATCAATGAACAGCACGGCACCCGGAATTTTCTTGATCTCAGACAGCACACCCTTCAAACGCTTCTCAAAATCACCCCGGTACTTCGTGCCGGCAATCAGCGAACCCATATCGAGCGAGTAGATCGTGCACTGCGCCAGCACCTCAGGTACTTTTTGCTCAACGATCAACCGCGCCAAACCCTCAGCGATAGCGGTCTTACCAACACCGGCCTCACCCACATACAGCGGGTTGTTTTTGCGCCGGCGACACAGAATTTCAATGGTGCGCTCGACCTCCATCTGACGTCCGATCAGTGGATCGATGCGACCCTCAGCCGCCTGACGATTCAAGTTCACGCAGTACTTTTCAAGCGCGCCACTTTGCGCATCGGCCTCTTGGCCGGCGCCGCCCTCGCTTGCCGCAGCTAAGTCTTTATCAACGCCTTCCTCGGCCGACTTAGACAGGCCATGCGATATGAAATTGACCACATCCAAACGCGCCACGTCCTGCGCACCCAGCAAGTAGGCAGCATGCGACTGCTTTTCACTAAAAATAGCGACTAACACGTTGGCGACGGCGACTTCTTTTTTGCCGCTCGATTGCACGCTGAAGACGGCTCGCTGCAGCACGCGCTGAAAGCCCAGGGTGGGCTGCACTTCTCGATCATCGTCAGCAGCCATGCGCGGCGTGGTGTCTGAAACAAAAAGATCGAGATCCGCTTTCAGCTTGACCACGTCAGCGCCACAGGCTTTGAGGATTTCTCGCACGCGCGCCGTATCCAAAATCGCTAGCAACAGATGCTCGACCGTCATGTATTCATGTCGGGCAGTGCGCGCAGATTGGAACGCGTTGTTAAGACACAGCTCTAGTTCACTCGATAACACATCGGTATCCTCTTAGAAGGGTTCGCTAATCCACTTGCTCAACGGTACACATCAGCGGGTGCTGATGCTGACGAGCGAATGCCATCACCTGCGCCACCTTGGTCTCAGCGATCTCAAACGTAAACACACCACAGACACCCTTGCCGCGGGTATGGATTTCAAGCATGACCCGTGTCGCCTTAACGCGATCCATCACAAAGATGGACTCCAACACCTCCACCACAAACTCCATCGGCGTGTAATCATCGTTCAACAGAACGACCTGATACAGAGGCGGCCGCTTCAACTGCGGCGGCGCCTCCTCGACCAACAGACCTTGCCCGTCGCCGGGGCGATACGGGTGCTCGGAATCATTCGACTTCATAGGACTAGTTTATAGGGGCGACAGGCCCCGTGTTCAAGGGACCCTGACCGAAAGGCCGCTTTATTTTTCACTGACTTAGCGTCCTGCACACGCACTTGTCGCCGACACCAGCAACCCCGTATGATCGCGGTATGTGTAGCCGTGCCATTCCTAGATTCTCGTGCGTCCTCTACCACGGGATTAGCCACCGGATGCCCACGTGGCTGTGACACTGGCAGACCAGGTCACCCGTTTAGGCACAGCGGCACCAGGGCTCCTGCGCCGCCTGCCAATCATGACCACCGGTTTGATGCTTTTGGCCTTGGCGTGGCAACTGGCGCGCCTTGCGTGGCAACTGGCGCCACCCAGTCGAACCGCCAACGCGCCCCCATTAGCCTCGCAGGCATCCGCCCCGTCGATCGATCGAGTGATCAGCGCGCACGTGTTTGGCAACCCCACGGGACCGACGAGCGGCCAAAGCGCGCCCCAGTCACAAGTCCCACTCGTGGTCGCAGGCACCCTAGCCGTTACCGATCCGAAGGCAGGGCTCGCCATTGTCGGTGAGTCCGCCGCCGCCGGCAGACTGTATGCCACTGGCGGCAATTTACCCGGTGGCGTTAAGTTGTTCGAGGTGTACGCCGATCGCATCGTCATCGAGCGCAATGGCGCGCTAGAGACCCTGTACCTTCCTCGCTCACACTTAGCCGCCGCTGAGGTCTTAGCCAGCAAGCCCGTCCAGACCAGCGCGGCGGTGAGCCGCGTGGTTGAGCAGAGCACCTCTGCGTTGGGCGAGATACTGCGACCCATGCCTAATTACGCGAACGGCCAATTGAAGGGTTTTCGCTTATACGCGGGTCGTGATCGTGAGCGCTTCACCGCACTCGGACTACAACCCGGCGACTTGGTGACTCAGGTCAATGGCGTGCCCTTAGGCGATGCCCAGCATGGCATGGAAGTGCTTCGTACCCTGACAAGCGGAGGACCGGCTACCGTCACCATTGAACGCGAAGGGGCCGTGCAGCAGTTGAGCATCGATGCCAGTCAAGTATCGGCCATCACTGGCGTCAACGCCGCCGCACCGTCCCACGCCGGCGCCATCATCTCACCGTAAACAAACTCTGATCTAATTTATGCCTGCCAACGCCACGAGACACTGTATGAAGTTTGCCCGCTCGAACCGTTCGCCCCATCGCATCGCGTGGGCACTCGCCTGCCTGCTGATCACGCAGGCCGCAGTACCGGCGGGGCCTGAGCCTAAGACCATGAACTCGCAGGCGATGATCACCCCCAACTACAAAGACGCAGATCTCACGCAGATCGTCGAGGCGGTCAGCCAGATCACCGGCAAGAACTTCATCTTAGACCCGCGCGTTAAAGCCCAAGTGACCATGCTCTCGGCGACGCCGATGAACGCGGCTGCTTTTTACGAGGCGTTCTTGGCGATCTTGCAAGTGCATGGATTTGTGGCCGTCCCCTCCGGGAAGCTGTGGAAAATCATTCCTGACGCCAATGCACGACAGGTACCCGCCAATGACCTACCGGATGGCGCCAGCTCAAGCTCGGATGAATTGGTCACGCAGATCGTGCAACTGAAGAGCGTCAACGCAGCCCAGCTGGTACCAATCTTAAGACCGCTGATTCCACAACAGGGGCACCTGGCCGCTTACCCCGCCTCTAACGTGCTGATCATTTCTGACCGTGCCAGCAACGTGAACCGGATGCTTCGCATCATCGACCGCATCGATCATGCCGGTGACGATGAAATTGAGGTCATCCGTCTCGAGCATGCCTCAGCCGCGGAAATTGTACGGGTCGTCAACCAACTGAATGGCGCCGGAGGCGGCGCAGAAGGGGGAGCGACCGCCAAACTACTTGCGGACGAGCGCACCAACAGCGTACTGATTAGCGGGGAACGCAATCAGCGCCTAAAACTACGCACGCTAGTCGCCCATCTGGACACACCGATCGAAAGCGGTGGTGGCACGCGCGTGCGCTATCTCAAATACGCCGATGCTGAAAAACTCGCCGCCAAGCTGAAAGAGCAGGTACAAAACGCGAGTGCCGCACCCTCCACCGCGGCAGGCGCGCAAACCGCGCAAGAAAAAGCCACCACCATCTGGGCGGATGTCCCGACCAATGCGCTGATCATCACCGCTCCACCCAAACTGATGCGCGGCTTGATGGACATCGTTGACCGTCTCGATATCCGCCGCCTCGAGGTGCAGGTGGAGGCGATCATTGTGGAAATCACCGGTGACACCAACGCGCAACTGGGCATCAACTGGATTATGGATGCATCCAAAGAAAACATAGGCGCCGGCGGATTCGTCTCGCCCTTCGATAGCAGCGGCACATCGATCGCCACCATCGCCGCAGGGG
>CAIYVA010000124.1 GCA_903929455.1 uncultured Pseudomonadota bacterium
AGCAGTTCCAGTACGCCGAGCAGCCCTAATGCGATGGCATCCGTATTGAAGGTGGTGATGCGCTCAGCCGCGATGACTCGACTTATAAGATCATTCACCAGGCGTTCGAATTTGGCATCGCGGGCACCGCAGATTTCTAAGTACTCATGTCGCGAGCTTGCTTCCCCCCAAAAGGAGTACCAGACCGATACTTTGCGGGTACTGGCGATATCCGCGCTTAAGTAAAGCTCGACCAGTGCTTTTAAGGCCTCGACGGGTTGCTCACAGCGTGCCGTGATAGGTAGCAATACGTTGTCTTCAAATTCGGTGGCCAAAAACTCAAGGGACGCCACCAGTAGGGCGTCCTTGGAGTCGAAGTAAAAGCGCACGATACCGGGCGACATCTGCGCGATGGCGACCACTTTCTCAACCGTCGTTTTGGAGGGGCCATGGATGTGAAGCGCTGAGATGCATGCGTCAATCAGACGTTGGCGTTGCAGACCGCGTAGGGCGCGCGGTTGATGGCTGTCGGCTTGCTCGTCGGGGGTGCGCCGTCGGTTCATCGCACTGCCTCTGACCGCACGCGGGCGGTTCCTCTTTCGATCGGACTCGGGCAGACTGAGGTGAGAGCATTCATTAGGCGTCGATGTTGCCAACATTGGATCCCATAATCAAAAGAGCGATGTCCCCTAGGAGCCATTTTCTGGGCCATTTGGGTCGTTGGCTGATCATTGGGCCGCCGCTGTTGTTTTTGTTGGTTTTTTTCTTGGTGCCGTTTGGCTTTGCCTTAAAGATCAGCTTTGCAGAGGCGGCACTTCGCATCCCCCCCTTTACCGAGGTGTGGGCGATCACCGCCGATCACCATCTGCGCCTAACGCCTAGCCTCGCCAACTTCCGCTACTTGTTCACCGACGAGCTGTATGCGGTCTCTTATTTGTACTCGCTGAAGACGGCGTTTTTCTCGACGATCCTTTGTCTGCTGATTGGATATCCCATGGCCTATGCCATGGCGCGCGCCTCGAAGGGGACACAGGGCATCTTGATGTTAATCATCATCTTGCCGTTTTGGACGTCCTTTTTGCTACGGGTGTATGCACTTGAAAACATCATTCGCGATACGGGGCTGCTCAACACGGCCTTGATGTGGCTTGGGATCATTGATCATCCGCTCAAGTTGATGCGCACGAGCTTCGCAGTGTATTTAGGCATCGTGTATTCCTATCTGCCTTTTATGATTTTGCCGCTGTACGCCACCTTAGAAAAAATGGATCTAGGTTTATTGGAAGCCGCGTCTGATTTGGGGAGTAAACCCTGGCGTGCATTTTTTGATATCACGCTACCGCTATCGATGCCGGGTGTGATCGCAGGCTCTATGCTGGTGTTCATTCCAGCCATTGGGGAATATGTCATTCCCGCGTTACTCGGTGGACCGGATAACCCAATGATTGGCCGTGTCTTATGGGATGAGTTTTTTGAGAATCATGACTGGCCGGTGGCAGCGGCGGTGTCGATCGCTTTTCTGCTGTTGCTGGCAGCGCCGATGGCGTTGCATCAATACACCCGCGCTCGCGACTTGGAGTCATAAGTCATGGAGGAGCGCCGCTCACCTATCCTATTTACCTTCCTGTGTTTTGGCATCGCATTTCTTTACATTCCGATGTTGGTATTGATCGCCTATTCCTTTAACGCATCGGCATTAGCGAGTGTGTGGGGTGGTTTTTCGGTTAGCTGGTATGTGGAGCTTGTACATAACCGGCAGATCCTGTCAGCCGCTTTGCTGTCTTTGGAAATTGCCACGATTGCCTCGACGTTGGCCCTTATTCTGGGGACACTTGCTGCGATTGCGTTGGTGCGCTTTCATCGTTTCCGTGGACGGTTTTTGCTGACGGGCATGGTGAATGCGCCGTTGGTGATGCCTGAGATCATCACCGGCATCACGCAGCTTCTGCTGTTTGTGTCGATGCTGAAATTATTTGGCTGGCCTAATCGCGGTATCACCACCATTGTGATTTCGCATGTTGCGTTTTGTAGTGCTTATGTCGCAGTCACCGTGCAGTCACGCTTGGCGTCGGCCGATCGATCGTTAGAAGAGGCTGCCATGGATTTAGGCGCACGCCCGTGGCGTGCGTTTTGGGATACGACCCTACCGATTATTTCGCCCGCGTTGATTTCAAGTTGGCTGTTAAGTTTTACGCTGTCATTGGATGACTTGGTGATTTCAAGCTTTGTATCGGGCCCTCGCTCCAGTACCTTACCGATGGTGATTTACTCAAAGGTAAAATTGGGTGTCAGCCCCGATATCAACGCGCTAGCCAGTTTGATTATTTGTGTGATGGGTGTGGTGGTGGTCACTGCTGGCGCCTTCATGAGGCGCGCTGAGCGTATTCGCGAGCAAGACATACAAAAAGCCGCGCGCAGCTAAGCGGCTAACAGCCCTTAGCGGGATGTGTCCCCTAGATTTTAGGCATCAACGCCAACGTACCTCGGATCAAACGCGGGGCGGGCGAAGATCTCGCGTACCAAGGGCATAAAGTACGACAGGGGTTTCGTTGGAAAGTCGGGGTCAAACGAAGCTTGATCCCATTGCTCACAAAAATCTGCGCACGACTGAAACCAACGATGGGTCCGAAAGCGCTCTCGCCCATGACGGTCTTTACCGGTGTGATGGGCGAAGTAATAGCTTTGGAACAATCCATGTTGCTCCACAATCCAGGTGACTTCGGGGCGTACGTACGGTCTGATTAAGGCGGCGGCTACTTCTGCGTGATTAAACGGCGCCAGATCGTCGCCCATGTCATGGATGAGGGCGGCGACAATGAGTTCGATGTCAGCGCCTGCCGCCT
>CAIYVA010000125.1 GCA_903929455.1 uncultured Pseudomonadota bacterium
CGCGAACCCTTTACCGGGATAGGGAAGCCAGAACCTCTTCGTGAGAACCTCTCTGGAGTCTGGTCAAGACGTCTCGACGATACGCATCGGCTTGTCTACACCGTAGAGAATGAAAATCTAGCCATCATCGCCTGCCGCTATCACTACGATTAATAGCCTAGGCATCGGCTTTTCACTCCCACTCAATCGTAGCGGGGGGCTTCCCACTGATGTCATACACGACCCGTGACACGCCGGCGACTTCGTTCACAATCCTACGGGAAACATGATCTAAGAAGTCATACGGTAGACGCGACCAATGCGCGGTCATAAAGTCCACCGTCTCAACGGCTCGTAGCGCAATCACCCAATCGTATTTACGGCCATCGCCCATCACCGCCACAGAGCGCACCGGCAAGAAAACAGCGAACGCTTGGCTCACTTTGTCATACAAATCATTGAGCCGCAGTTCTTCAATGAAAATCGCGTCTGCGTGACGCAATAGATCAGCCGCCTCACGAGTGGCGGCGCCCAAAATACGCACGCCTAACCCTGGACCTGGAAACGGGTGTCTAAACACCATCTCGCGCGGCAGGCCTAACTCCAGACCCAGCCGACGCACCTCATCTTTAAATAATTCACGAAGCGGCTCTAACAGCTTTAAATTCATTTTTTCAGGTAAGCCGCCCACGTTGTGGTGTGACTTAATTTTATGCGCTTTGCCCGTCTTTGAGCCCGCAGACTCAATCACGTCAGGATAGATCGTGCCTTGAGCAAGCCAGCGGATCCCCTGCAATTTTTTAGCTTCCGCATCGAATACATCAACGAACAGCTTGCCAATGATCTTACGCTTCGCTTCGGGATCCTCGACACCCGCCAAGGCATCAAGAAATAGGGCGCTGGCATCGACTCGAATCACTTTGACGCCCATGTGCGCTGCAAATGTCGCCATCACCTGGTCGCCTTCGCTTTGACGAAGCAAACCATGATCCACAAAGACACAGGTGAGTTGCGCACCAATCGCGCGGTGCAGCAACGCCGCCACGACCGACGAGTCGACACCGCCTGACAGGCCGAGCAACACGGCATCTGAACCAACGTCCGCCTTGACGCGCGCGATCGCATCGCGCGCTATATGCCCCGCATCCCACAAGGCATCGCAGCGACAGGTCTCTCGCACAAAGCGCTCTAATAATCGAGCACCCTGAGTGGTGTGTGTTACTTCAGGATGAAACTGCACAGCGTAAAAGTGGCGCGTAACATCTTCCATTGCAGCCACGGGCGCATTAACCGAGCGCGCGGTGGCCTTAAAGCCAGGCGGCAAGCCATCGACACGGTCGCCATGGCTCATCCAAACATCTAACAAACAGTCGCCAGCAGCACTGATACGATCTGAAATACCAGAAAAAAGAGCGGACGAGGCATCTGCAGTCAATTCCGCGTAGCCGAACTCTTTATGCTGCGACGCAGAAACATGCCCACCTAACTGCTCGGCCATGGTCTGCATGCCGTAACAGATGCCCAGCAGCGGGACGCCGAGTGTAAAAACAGCGGCAGGCGCGCGTGGCGATTCCCCCTGATGCACTGACTCAGGTCCACCCGACAAGATAATACCCTTGGCGCCAAACGCGACCACAGCGGCATCTGACATATCCCAGGGGTGAATCTCACAGTAGACGCCGATCTCGCGAACGCGACGGGCTATCAGTTGGGTGTATTGAGCACCAAAGTCAAGAATGAGGATTCGGTGCGAATGGATATCATTTGAAGAATCTTGCGCCATAACTGTCGTATTCAAAGTCAGCTAATCCGATAGTTAGGCGCTTCCTTAGTAATCGTCACGTCATGGACGTGACTCTCACGGACACCTGCATTCGTGATACGCACAAATCTTGGTTTCGTTCTCAACTCATCCACGCTGTGGCTGCCGGTATAACCCATAGCCGCCCGAAGCCCACCCGCCAATTGATGCAGGATGGACACGAGGCTGCCTTTATAAGGAACGCGGCCTTCAACACCCTCGGGCACTAATTTCTCAAGTTCGCTGGTTGTGTCTTGAAAATAGCGATCAGATGAACCATGCCGCTGACCCATGGCACCGAGCGAACCCATGCCGCGATACGACTTATAGGATCCACCTTGATACAGCTCAACTTGGCCTGGTGATTCCTCCGTGCCAGCAAAGAGGCCGCCAATCATGACCGAATGCGCGCCCGCTGCGAGTGCCTTGGCCAAATCACCGGAAAAACGAATCCCGCCATCCGCTATTAGCGGAACCCCAACCGACTCAAGCGCCCGGGCCACGTTAGCGATGGCACTGATTTGTGGCACACCGACGCCAGCGACAATGCGCGTTGTGCAAATAGATCCTGGGCCGATGCCAACCTTGACGCCATCAGCGCCTGCATCGACCAGCGCAAGCGCTGCCTCGGCGGTGACGATATTGCCGCCAATAACCTCAAGGCCTGAGAATGTGCTCTTCAGACGTGCGACCATTTCGATCACACCACGCGAATGGCCGTGCGACGTATCGACTACCACCACATCCACGCCTGCCTCACGCAACTGCGCCACACGATCAATCGTGTCCGGACTCGTGCCGACAGCGGCACCTACCCGCAGCCGGCCACGTGCGTCTTTACAGGCGCGCGGAAACTCAGTGGCCTTTTGAAAATCCTTGACGGTAATCATGCCCTTTAGACGTCCCGCTGCGTCCACCACCAACACCTTCTCAATACGATGTCGGTGCAATAGGGTCAGCACTTCTTCTTTAGGGGCATTTTCACGCACAGTGACCAGACGCTCTTTCGGCGTCATCACCAGTGACACGGCCGAGTCAAAGCGCTGCTCGAAGCGCAAGTCTCGGTGCGTCACGATACCGACCACTTCACTGTCAGCGGTGACCACGGGCACTCCCGATATACCCTTCGAGCGGGTGAGCTCCATGACTTCTCGGATCGTTTTATCAGGCGTGACGGTGATGGGATCCGTGATCACGCCACTCTCGTACTTTTTAACGCGCAACACTTCACGTGCTTGCGCTTCTGCGCTCATGTTCTTGTGGATAAAACCAATACCGCCCTCTTGGGCAATGGTGATGGCGAGCCTGGCCTCGGTCACCGTATCCATGGCGGCGGACACCGCTGGCAGGTTGAGACGGATATTGCGTGACAGTTGCGTCGATAGATCGACATCACGCGGCAAGACATCCGAGTAAGCGGGAACGAGTAGCACGTCGTCAAACGTGAGCGCTTCTTGATCAATTCGCATGAACAGCCCTCTGCCGCGGTTCCATGCGGCGGTGCCGTTCTGGCGCACACTCACTCCGCTGGGGAGCCTAACTAAAGCGTGGCAGTGTACTGGCTCTGGGTGTGGCGGTAAACCGGCTGGGCCGCTAATTTACGCCACTGGGGCCAATATCGACCCCTACATGCACGCAGGGGCACCTCGAGAAGGCCAAATGGCACCCAAAACCCGGCTAGACCGATCTCGGTTTATGATAGTGCCATGACCGACGACCGCCCGAAAACCAAAATGAGCCGTGAGATCTATACGGTCTCCCGACTTAATCGGGAGGCTAAATTACTTCTCGAAACCGCTTTGCCTCCTTTATGGGTCGAAGGCGAGATTTCTAATTTCGCCAGACCCGCCTCAGGGCACTGGTACTTCACCTTGAAAGACAGCGGGGCACAAGTGCGCTGCACTATGTGGAAGCAGGCCACCATGCGGGTGCGTGTTACACCCCGCGATGGCATGCAAGTGCTACTACGCATTCGTGTCAGTCTGTACGAGCTACGTGGTGAGTATCAGTTACAAGTCGAACAACTAGAGGAAGCAGGTGAAGGCGCTCTACGGCGTCGCTTTGATGAATTAAAAGCCACACTCGCCGCCGAAGGGCTTTTTGATGCAGCACTCAAACGAGTGCCACCTCCCTTGCCACGCCGCATCGGGATTATCACCTCACCAACCGGCGCCGCCATTCGTGACATCCTGCACATTCTCAAGCGGCGCTTCCCAGCGATCCCCGTGATTATTTACCCAGTGCCCGTCCAAGGCGTAGGCGCGAGTTCTCATATCGCGGCCGCACTGGCCTGCGCATCGCGTCGCCAAGATGCGGATGTATTGATCCTTGCCCGAGGCGGCGGCTCACTAGAGGATCTGTGGTCATTCAACGAAGAAATCGTTGCGCGCGCCATCCGTGACTGCACCATTCCGGTCATCTCTGGGGTCGGCCACGAAATAGACTTCACCATTGCTGACTTAGCCGCCGATGTGCGCGCACCCACGCCATCCGGTGCCGCCGAACTGGTAGTCCCAGACCGCGCAGAATGGCTGCGCGCGCTGGTAGGCGTTAAACAGACCCTAAATCGTGCCATCAGCCAGCGACTACTCACCCATGGGCAAGGCCTACAATGGCTTGTCGGCCGGCTAAAGCGCGTACACCCGCAAGCTCAGTTGCGTGCCCGTGGCCAGCGCCTAGACGAGCTAGAGGAGTCGCTCAGTAACCTAGTCAGACGACACGTCACCGAACGCCAACAGCGCCTGACGTGGCTTGCGCATCGTCTTGACCGAGTCCATCCACGCCATGCGCTAGCAACTCGCCGTCACTACGTGTCAATGCTGAGCCCGCGCTTAACGCGAGCAGTCAAGTTGCGGCTAAACACGGATCAAGGCCGCTTAGCTGCTGCCGCGCGCACGTTGCAGGCAGTGAGCCCACTGGCGACTTTGGAGCGCGGATACGCGATCGTGCAGCAACCTAATGGTCACATCGTGCGACAGGCAAGCCTGCTAAAACGAGGCGAAATCGTCCGCATACGTACGGCCAGTGGCGCTTTTAGCGCCACCGTGACAGACACCGAAGGGACCGTGGCCTAACGACCTTTAGAGTGCTTAATCAGTCGTCGTCGTTTTTTAATTTGCCGACCCGTTAAAGGGTTCTTCCGCCCAGCAAATGGGTTGTTATCGGACCTAAATTCAACGCGTACCGGCGTGCCATGTAAGCCAAATGCCTCACGGTAGGTATTAATCAAATACCGCCGATAAGCCTCGGGCACGTGATTCACCTGATTACCATGAATGACGATGGTCGGCGGATTGCGCCCCCCTTGATGGGCATAACGTAACTTAATACGCCGTCCACGCACCAACGGCGGCTGATGGGCTTCCAGTGCTTTTTCGAGGACTCGAGTGAGTTCAGGGGGTCGGCAGCTCTTTGAGCGCGGCCTGCGCGGCACGCCACGCGGCACCCAGCAGATCTCCCACACCGGTCCCGTGTAGCGCTGAAATAAAGTGCTGTGGTGCAAAGTCAAGAAATGGCAACTTAAGTGCCAATTGATTACGAATATGATCACGCTGATCGGCTGGAATGTGATCCCACTTGTTGACAGCTAACAGAAGCGCTCGCCCACGCTCCGCCACTAACCCTAACAACGTGGCGTCTTGATCAGCGACTGTTTCATGCCCATCGATCACGCCGATCACGACATGGGCCTCATCGATGGCCTGAAGCGCCTTGATGACACTGAATTTTTCAACCGCATCCTCAACGCGCGAGCGACGTCTTACTCCCGCGGTATCAATCAACATGTAGTGGCGCCCGTCACGCTCAAATGGCACATGGACACTGTCACGCGTAGTGCCGGGCTGATCAAAAGCCACCAGGCGCTCCTCGCCAATGAGCCTATTGATCAGAGTCGACTTGCCAACATTAGGACGGCCCACCACGGCAATGCGAATGGTGTCCTCAGAAGGATATTCTTCAGCCTCCGGCGGCACTGCAATACCAACCAACATCTGCTCAATCAGCGATTCGATCCCATGACCATGGGCCGCTGAAATAGCCACTGGCGCGCCGACACCCAAAGCGTGAAACTCGAAGCCAGCGAGATCTGCTTCCATACCCTCCGCTTTATTCACCACCAAAATGACGGGTTTGCCAGAACGACGAAGGCGTTCAGCCACAAAGCGATCTTCAGGCAAGGGGCCGGCGCGGACGTCGACCATAAACAGCACACGATCGCACTCGGCAACCGCGTGCTCCGTTTGTGCTGCCATGAGCGTTTCAAGACCAGAGGGGTCGACGACCAAACCACCGGTGTCTACCACCAAATAACGACCGCCCTTTCGTCCATAACCGTATTGCCGGTCACGCGTCAGACCAGGCAAATCAGCCACCAAGGCATCTCGCGTGCCGGTGAGAACATTAAAAAGCGTCGACTTGCCGACGTTAGGACGCCCGACGATGGCGATGACCGGCAACATCGTAGGCACCCTTCCTTATTTTTTCGCTTGCGCACGCAGCGCGAATAATTCGCCTGCGTCGTTCTGCACGTACACGATTCCATTTGCCGCTAAGGGCACATTACTAATACGCTTTTTCTTGTCAGTAGGCGCGCGGCCCAATAAATCACCAGTGGTCGCATCGAGCCAATGCACATAGCCTTGGAAGTCGCCGACCACTACCGAGTCCCCAACAATCACAGGCGCTGTCAGACCGCGGCGCGCCATCTTGTCTTGCGTCCACAATGGCGTGCCATCGCGGCGCTTTAAGGCAGTCACTGAGCCATCCGCACTCGTCATGAAGACGACGTCGCCTTTAATGGCAAGACCACGATAACTAGAGGCTTCGCGTGACCACCAGATCTGCCCTGAATCAAGGGCAATCATGGCGACACGACCTTGAAAGCCGGCTACAAATAAGTCACGTCCTGACACCACCAGCTCGCCATCAATATCGACTAAGCGCTCAATTTCCGTCTTGCCATGTGGCGGGCTCACCGCGGTCTCCCACAGCACGTCCCCACTGCTTAATCCGTAGGCGGTGACCTTGCCATTATCAAACCCGCACACCACCATATCGCCAATGATTAAGGGGCGAGAGACGCCACGCAACGTCAACTTAGGCACAGGCTCTTCATTGGCCCACACAGCGTGGCCGTCCTCGAGCGATAGCCCGTGTACGCGGCCATCCACTGTGCGCACCACCACCATTTGGCCGGAGACGGCTGGCGCTGATAACACCTCGCCCGACAAACGGATACGCCATCGCTGCTTACCGGTAGCGGCATCCAATGCCACCAATTGGCCATCGCCCGTGCCCACCAACACGACGCCATCACCCACACCAGGGCCGCCCGCCAGCGGCAGCTTAGTCGCCGTTTTCCAGCGCACTTTGCCGCTTGGCGCGTCAAATGCCGTCACCACGCCCTCAGGGCCAGCCGCATACAGCAGATTTCCCTCGATCACGGGCGCAAGGCCCAATCGCAACGAACGATCCTTGCCACCGACCTTGGCGCGCCACACGCGATCAACCGCTAATTTACTATTAATAGAAACCAGCGCCGCAGGCGGCTCAACGTCCTTATCCGAATCGCAAGCCACTAGCGCAAACACCAGTAGCCAAGCCAAAGCCCAGCGACCTGATACCTTAAAATTCATCATGGTTTTTTGCTCGTCACAGTCGAAGTACCATCGGTCGAGGACGCGCTAGCAGCAAAAGACCCGCCTAATGCCTTTGCCTTCAGCTCGACCAATTCTCGATTAATCAGACCAGGCGTTTTAACCGACAATGCCTCACGCCAAGCCGTCAACGCACCTGCCTTGTCGCCTTTATCTAGCAAAACATCGCCACGCACGTCTAAGAACGGCGCAGCCGCGTCGCCTGTCGGCGCTTTAGCCAAAGTAGCTAGCGCAGCATCATACTGATGCGCCGCGCGTTGCACGCGCGCAAGCCTAAGCGAAGCTACGTTTTTCAGATCAGCATCGCGCGCAGTGTCAGCTACCTGCTTCAGTAGGCGCGCAGCATCATCAAGCTTGCCCGTTTCCACGTCAAAGCGCGCCAATACCAGCGTCGCGACATCTGCATAAGGGGTCCGAGCGTAGTGGCCGTTGAGCTCATCTACCAACTTGATCGCCGTTGTCACGTCCCTCTGTGACAAGGCATCAATCACAGCCGCATATTTTTGCGAGGCAGTGACGGCCTGACGATCAAGCCACGCATTCCATTGCTGGTAGCCGATCAACCCAATGACACCAAGCAAGATGCCGGCAATCGCCCACGGGGCATTTTGCCTAACAACACTCTTGATCTCGTCAATCTGCTCTCGTTCTGACAAAAAATCGTCCACAACAATCTCCCACTTAGTAGCCTTCTCACGCAACCTAGCCAACGCTAGGCCGCCCTAGCATCGATCAGGCTATACCCACCAAATGTTTCTTTAGCGCCGCAACCAAGTCAACGAATGACACCGTCTCTTGTTCAAGCCCACTGCGCAAGGGCTTGACCGAAATCACCTGCTTAGCCAACTCATCATCGCCTAATACCAAGGCGAGCAACGCACCGCTTTTGTCAGCTTTCTTAAATTGAGATTTGATACTGCCACCACCGAGGTCTACTTCGACCCGCAGATCGGGCATTTCGTTCCGCAGACGCTCTGCCAGTTGCAGACCGGTTGCCATAGCAGCAGGCCCGGCAAGGACCACATAGACCTGCGGATCCTGACTCGGCGCATCACATGCCAGCGCCTGCATCAACAAGATGACCCGCTCCATACCAAGCGCCCAACCGATGGCAGGCGTTGGCGGACCACCCAGCTGGGCTACTAGCCCATCATAGCGTCCGCCCGAGCAAACGGCGTTCTGCGACCCTAGCGCATCTGTCACCCACTCGAATACGGTGCGACTGTAGTAATCAAGACCGCGTACAAGCCGTGGATTGACCACATAGGCAACGCCTGCCTCATCTAGCCTGGCGCACAGCCCCTGAAAGTGAATCCGTGAGCCTTCATCCAAGTAATCAGTCAATAGCGGCGCGCCGCCGATCAAGGTCGCCATCTCCGGATTCTTACTATCCAGTATACGCAGCGGGTTGCCCGACAGCCGTCGCTTACTATCCGCATCGAGCGCTGATTCATGCTCACTGAAGTATTGGTGCAAAGCGGCTCTATAGCCAGCGCGCGCCTCAGGCGTGCCCAGTGAGTTGATCTCCAAGCGCACACGCTCAATGCCCAGCATTCTCCACAGCCGCGCCGTCAACAAAATCATTTCCGCATCAACGTCAGGACCGTCGTATCCCAAAGCCTCCACGTCGATCTGATGGAACTGACGATAGCGACCTTTTTGTGGTCGCTCACCGCGAAACATGGGTCCAAAGGTAAAAAAACGATGCCGCTGATTGTGTAACAGGCCGTTAGAAATCGCCGCACGCACAATACCGGCGGTTGCCTCCGGACGTAACGCAAGGCTTAAGCCGTCGCGATCATCAAAGGCAAACATTTCTTTTTCAACGATATCCGTGTATTCACCAATGGCACGCTTAAACAGCTGTGTGCGCTCCAACACGGGCACCCTAATTTCGCGATACCCATACTGCGCAAACAACGTACGCGCAGTGGTCTCTAAACGATGCCACCACCGCGCCTCTTCAGGCAGCATGTCATTCATTCCACGCAGTGGTTCAATAAGCTCGCTCAAGAGATCACCCTAGTTATTTTGGCCGCGCCGTATGGGGCGGCGTATCCAGATGGCGCGTATTCGCACCCGCTCGCATCGTCCCTGCTCCGGTGTCCTGTTGCAAAGCGGCGTCCGCTGATGGACTGCCGACAGCGGGCGCAGCAGCGTCCACACCGCCCACGGACGCATCAGGCACTGCGAGCAAACGATAGCCTGGATGCGATAGCCACCAAGCACCGGCTACCGCCAGCATCACCACCAGCACAATGACCCACCAAGCGGGCATGCGAACTGTCGGCCATCGTCGAACGACCTGCCTTATGCTCATCGGCGGAATCAAGCTCGGCAGCTCAGGCACACTCGTTAACTCGTCATAAGCCGCAATAATCTCGTCAACAGGCAGTCGCAGACACCCCGCGTACTGCCGCAGATAGCCGCGCGCAAACACGGGCGCGTCAAAATAATTAAACGCATCCGTTTCCATTGCCAACAGCACCTGTGGCGACACATGCATCGTGCGGGACAGCCCGTCAATAGATTGACCCTGAGCCTCGCGCGCCGCCTTCAGACGAATGCCCGGGCTTGGACTGCCTAAGCCGTCTATGGAGGTCTGACGAGGAGCGGCGTCACTCATGGAGTAGACGCACCATTAATCAATTCACGCGCCGAATTCGATTCGGGGAAATCATGCCGCAATTGCGCTTCATACTTGGCGGCCATAGCCACATCACCGAGCGAACGCTCAATGCGCCACGCAAGCAACAGCGTCTCCGGTGTAGCAGGCGACGCCCGCAGGTATCGCTCGACCAAGGCGCGCGCCTGAAGCCCTTGGCCACGCGTGAAAGTAACATCTGCCAACTGCAGCAAGGCATCCGGGAAATCTGCTTTCATTAAGAGCGCTTGTCTGAAGAAAGCCTCTGCACGGGGCAGATCCTTAGCATCCCGAGCACACACACCGGCATTCGTATACGCCACTTCAGGGGTCTGAAAGGCTGGATTTTTTGCCGCTTGCTCAAACAGTTTTTGGCCTTCTGCTGCATGGCCGTGTCGGCACTGGAAACCACCATAGGTGTTCTGCATATCCGGATTATGCGGATCAAGCCTCAGGGCAGTCTCATAAAAGCGACCCGCTTTATCGGTTTGCTCCAAGCGCTCATATACGAGGCCTGCGCCTAATTGCACCAAGGACTCATGGGCATTCTGCCCGAGTGCTTTATCAATTTTCTTTTGCGCAAGGCCCACATCGCCTTGCTTTAGATAAGCAATCGCTAACTGCGCGTTTAGTAAGGCAGCCGTATTCATCCGATTCTCAGGCGCCGGCGCAGACGGCGACTGGGCCCACACGACTGTCGCAGGTGCGGCGAGTAAGATCATCGCCAGCGTAATGTGCAAACGGCTCATGCATGTACCCCCACAGAGATAGTTCGAGTTCCAAGACGCACCAGAGTGCGATCGTGCACCTGGCCCGCAAGCTGGCCACACGCCGCATCAATATCGTCACCTCGGGTACGCCGCACCGTAGCGGTCACGCCGTGGCCATTGAGATAATCACGAAACGCTGCGATTTTCTCCGGACTAGAGCGTCGATACTGATTACCCGGAAAGGTATTAAACGGGATCATATTGACCTTGGCGTCATGCCCACGCAGCAATCGCATTAAAGCCTCGGCATGCGCCAGCGAGTCGTTAACCCCATCCAACATCACATACTCGAACGTGATGGATCGGCCATTTTGCGCATCCAGATAATGCCAACAGGCTTCCAACAATTCTTTAATCGGATGACGTCGATTAATGGGTACCAATTGATCGCGCAACTCATCCGTGGGCGCATGCAAGGACACAGCCAAGGCGACATTGATGTCTTCAGCCAAGCGATACAACTGTGGCACCAAACCAGATGTCGACAGCGTCACCCGTCGGCGCGATAAATCAAATGCACGATCATCTAAAAACAAGCGAAGCGCCGGGAGCACATTTTTGTAATTTGCCAGCGGCTCTCCCATGCCCATGAGGACCACATTGGTGACCACCCGCTCGCCCGCAACACCCGTTCCCAAACGCGAATTAGCCAACCAAACCTGCCCAACAATTTCAGCAGTGCTCAGGTTGCGATTAAAGCCCTGCGCGCCGGTCGAACAAAATGAACAATTGAGCGCGCACCCCACTTGACTGGAAATGCACAATGTTCCGCGCCCAGGCTCTGGAATAAATACCGTTTCAATGGCCTGCTCACGACCATCGGAAGGGCCCGCCTGCAACAGCCACTTGCGCGTGCCATCGCCTGAGGCGTGCTCACTGACGATCGCGGGAGCACGAATCTCAGCACACGCTGCGAGCTTGGCTCGCAGCTCTTTGCCAAGATCCGTCATCAGCGAAAAATCGCTCACCCAACGCTTGTAGATCCACACCAACAGCTGGCGCGCGCGAAAAGGCTTTTCGCCAAGACCGACGACAAACGCCTCCAGCTCGTCAGGCGTGAGCCCAAGTAGGTTGGTGCGTATGTCGGCGGTGGCGGTCATCTTACTAACCGAGGCTCAACGCGTCCGCGGACAAAGCTCCGTACCCGCAAAGAAGTAAGCGATTTCATTCGCTGCGTTCTCAGCTGAATCCGAACCGTGCACCACGTTCTCTTCGATGCTCGCAGCCAGATCGGCACGAATCGTACCCGGCGCCGCTGCCTTAGGATCGGTGGCACCCATCAGGTCACGATGCTTAGCGACCGCATTGTCGCCCTGCAGCACCTGCACGATCACAGGACCCGAGGTCATGTAACGCACGAGGTCTTTAAAAAACGGCCGCTCACGATGGACCGCGTAGAAGCCTTCCGCCTCAGACAACGTCAAGTGCCGCATCCGAGCGGCGATGATCTGAAGGCCCGCTTGCTCAAAACGACGATAGACGTCGCCGATCAAGTTCTTCTGGACGCCATCAGGCTTAATAATCGACAGGGTGCGCTCTAGCGCCATGGCTCAACCTCACGAGGACGGTAAATGACCGACCATTCTATCGCTTTGCGGCCTCATCCTGCAATGCGAAATCGCGCGGAAGTTAGCGGGAATTAAGGAGTTTTTACCGTGGAAAGGCAGAAAATCAGACGGAGAAGCTTTCCCCGCATCCACATTCAGAGCGGGCCTTTGGGTTTTTAAACTTAAAAGCCTCATTCAGGCCCTGCTTGACGAAGTCGACCTCCGTGCCGTCCACCAAGCCTACGCTGTCCGCATCCACCACCACTTTAACGCCTCGATCTTCATAGACCGTGTCATTCGGGCCAATTTCCTCGGCGTAATTAACGACATAGGCATAGCCTGAGCAACCCGTGCGCTTAATCCCCAAACGCAAGCCCACACCGTGGCCACGCGCTTCTAAGAAGCTACGGACCCGATCGGCAGCGGCGGATGACAGGCTAATGGCCATACAGTGCAAGCAGACTCCGTGACAGATCACAGGATACGCGTGTTTGACCCGGTTTAGGTAATCCCCGTGCAAGCGCCAACCGCCGCACGGAGCGCATCCTCGATCAGCAAGAAGCGCCCCCGTCGATCCGCCGGGGCATCTAGGATGCGATGCAGTTGATCTGCACTCACCTGTAGCGAGGCGACCGGACTGCCTACCCAAGCGGGCACCAAAAAAGCCAATGCAGCAATCGTGTAAGGGCACCCGCGCACCTGGTAACGCGCCTGCGCCACGTGGCCCTGATGCACCTGAAGGTGCACCCGCACATGGGTGCCGGTTAAGCGATCAACGGCCTCGCCGATGACACACTCAGGGCCCACCAAGGCACCCGCACACGGCGTCTCCATGAACAGCCGCTCAACCACAGCGGAGTACGCGCCCTCGTGCGTCATGGGGGTGCTAACGCCCGCAATCGAGTCACTGCCGCTACAACCGCCAAGGCTGCCTCATCGATCTCGGTTTCTGTAGTCGTCCGGCCGACACTGAATCGCAACGACGCCTGCGCCAAGGCGTCATCACGGCCGAGCGCACGCAAGACGTAAGACGACTCCGGATCACCCGCACTGCAAGCTGACCCACTGCTGAGCGCAAGATCCGGTAACGCATAGCGTAGCGCCTCGCCATCCACACCGACAAAGGACACGTTGAGAATATGAGGCGCTCGATATCGGATGGAGCCATTCAAATGAATCGCTGGCAGCGCTTGCAGTCGGCGCCATAAGCGCTGTGTCAGGCCAGCTAAACGGGGTATTTCATGGTCAGCTAACTCGTGCGCACGCGCATACGCCATCCCCATCCCAACGATTTGATGCACAGGTAACGTACCCGGTCTCAACGCATGCTCTTGGCCACCACCAAATAACAGCGGCACCAATGCTGGCCGAGGATTTTGCCGTATGTACAGCGCACCAACTCCCATCGGACCGTGAATTTTATGGCTAGACAAACTAATGAGATCAGCACCCAATGAAGCTGCTGTAAAAGGTACTCGCCCAACCGCTTGCGCCGCATCGACATGCAACAGAACACCACGACGATGACACACGGCGGCGATCGCTTCGATATCCTGCACTACTCCCGTTTCGTTATTCACTAGCATCATCGATAGCAGCACAGTGTCAGGCCGCACAGCCTGCTCCACCACAGCAGCGGATATCAATCCCTCAGCATCGGGCTTTAACAGCGTGGTACTAAATCCCTCACGCGCCAAGGCACTGACTACATCGAGCACCGCACGATGCTCAGTCTTCGCCGTCACCACATGCAAACCACGCGTGCGCGCCGCACGCGCCGCACCTAAAATGGCTAAATTATCGGACTCCGTCGCACCTGATGTGAACACGATAGACTCAGGCTCAGTCTGCAATACCGTAGCCACCTGCGCGCGCGCCGCTTCAATGCGCACGCGTGCCGCGCGCCCAGCCGCGTGCAAAGAATTTGGATTGCCGGCCGCCTGGCGCAAAGCCGCCTCCATCGCCTCGCGCACCACAGGATCTAATGAACTGGTGGCGGCATGATCTAAATAAATCATGGACAAGCGCTCATAGCGAGGTATCCGGTTTTCCAACCTTGGCCTGTACAGCCGCCAGAAACCCCCTCAAAATATTGGTTTCATGCTGATCGAGCACAGCGCGCCCCAAAATACGCTCAACTCGGCGCTGCAAGTTAGGCCCGCCGTAGCGGTCTGTGAACCCCACCTCAGTCATCACTGCCTCCACGTGCGCATACAGCCTATGAAGTTCGGCAACAGTCGACAGCGGCACCGCGCGCGCTGGCACCTCGGGCTGTGGATGCACTAAGCGATGTGCCTCGTAAGCCATGATTTGTACTGCCTGAGCCAAATTTAGCGATTCATAGTTGGGATCAACCGGGATGTGAATGAGCCCATGGCATAGCTCAAATTCCTCATTGGTCAAGCCCGTACGCTCCGTACCAAAGACCACGGCGACCGGCCCGCTCAAGGAGGCCTCCTGCAGCTGGCCGACGGCCTCCTCTGGCCCCCACACAGGCCAGTGGTACTGCGTCCGAATGCGCGCACTGGTCCCTAGTACCAATCCACAGTCGGCCACCGCCTCCAGCAAACTAGGTACCACCCGCGCCCCCTCCAGCACATCCGCCGCCCCAGCGGCCATGGCGGTGGCCTCTGGGTGGGGGAAAGATCGGGGCGAAACTAGCCACAGTTCGTGCTGGCCCATGGTCTTCATGGCGCGAGCGGAGGACCCGATATTACCGGGGTGGCTGGTCGAAACTAGGATGAATCGTATCAAGACTCGCGGCTCCCTTGGGCGTGTCTGATATTCTACGCGCAGCTTAAGCTCGTGCACCCCCGTACGGCATTCGGATTTCAATCGTGCCACTGCATCCATTAGTCAATATTGGCGTTCGCGCCGCTCGTCGCGCTGGCGACATCATCTTCCGCAGCCTGAACCGGCTCGAGTCCCTTGAGGTATCGAGCAAAGGCCGTAACGACTATGTCACGGAGGTTGACCGCCACGCGGAGGCGGACATCATCGCTACCATCCAGCGCACGCATCCCGATCACGGGTTTCTGGGCGAGGAAAGCGGCCTAACCAAAGGGGCATCCGAGGAGTTTGTGTGGATTATCGATCCACTGGATGGAACCACTAATTTCATGCACGGCTTGCCCCAGTTCTGCGTATCCATTGCCGTTCAATACCGCGGACGGATCGAACACGCCGTGGTCTACGATCCGATGCGACAAGAGTTATTTACTGCCAGTCACGGTGGTGGCGCACAACTGGATGACAAGCGTATCCGCGTGAGCAAAAGCCGCGGCCTTGAGGACGCCCTCATCAGTACGGGCTTCCCGTACCGAGACAACAACATCGAATGGTTAGATGCCTATCTCGCCATGTTTAAGGCGGTGACCCTCAACACCGCCGGCATCCGCAGGCCAGGCTCCGCCGCCCTCGATCTGGCTTGGTTAGCGGCCGGTCGCACGGATGCCTTCTGGGAGATGGGGTTAGGCCCCTGGGATACGGCAGCAGGCTCCTTGTTGGTCACTGAGGCCGGCGGACGGATCAGCACCCTATCGGGTGATGAATACGCCCTAGGGGGCGACCTGATCGCAGGCAGCCCCAAAACCTATGAGGAGCTGCTGGCCTTGTTAGCGCCTCACATCCCCGCGGGCCTTCGCTCAGCGCGCTAACGGAGCAAGCCGCGCTGACGCGCACTGAGTCACGCGTGGGGGTCACCATGCGCAAGGTGACTCTTGCGTCGACCGTAGGCGGCATAAAAGACCAGCCCAATCGCCGCCCATGAAATAAACAGCGTTTCTGTTTTACCGGAAAGCTGCGAGAACAAGAACAAGCAACCAATCACCGCCAAGGGCCCCATCACCCAAATGGCTGGCGTTCTAAACGTGCGCTTTCTGGCTGGATCACGTACTCGCAGCATCATGACGCCGACCGACACCACCAAAAAGGCAAACAAAGTGCCTGAATTGGAAATATCTGCCAACACCCCGACCGGAAACAAGGCCGCAAACAGCGACACGAAGACGCCCGTGAAAATAGTGACCACGTGAGGTGTTCGATATTTGTGATGGATACGAGCGAACAGGCGCGGCAGCAGACCGTCACGCGCCATGGTGAAAAACACGCGCGTCTGGCCATAGATCATCATCAAGATCACCGATGGCAAGGCAAGCCCTGCGGCCAAACCGATTAAGTTACCGACATTCGGCCAATGCAACTCACGCAACACAAAAGCCAATGGCTCTTTGCTGCAGACCAATTGCTTAATACCCTGACAAGCCGCCGTCAACTCAGAACTGCCCGGCTGTAGCAACTCACCATGAGCGCCATACAAGGGTTGTGCGCCAATCGATCCGATCGCGCCAGCAGCCACTAACAAGTAAAAAACAGTGCAAATGACTAAGGATCCGACTAAGCCAAGCGGGATATTACGGTGTGGATTCTTGGTCTCTTCAGCGGCAGTTGAGACCGCATCAAAACCCACATAAGCAAAGAAAATAGAGGCAGCGGCCGCTCCTACCCCCGCCTTACCCACGTAGCCATTCGGCGCAAATGGCACAAAGTGACTGGCATGTATGGCCGGCAGCGCGAGAAATATGAAGGCCATCAGTGCGACAATTTTGATGCAGACCAAAACGGATGTGACGCGGGCGCTTTCCTTGGTGCCAAGCACTAACAGCCACGTAATCAATAACGCCACCAACAAGGCCGGCACATTCATAATGCCCCCACTACCGGGGCCATTGACCCAAGCATCTGAGATCTGGATGTTCGGCAGAAACGGCACCAGTTCGTGCAAATTACGCAGCAACCCCGTCATGTAGCCAGACCAACCGACGGCGACTGCGGCAGCAGCGATGGTGTATTCGAGTATTAATGCCCAACCAACGACCCAGGCGATGAGTTCACCTAAGACCGCGTAAGAATACGTGTAGGCCGATCCCGATACGGGAATCATGGAGGCCATTTCGGCATAGCATAGTGCCGTGACCGCACAAACGAAGCCTGCGATCACAAAGGACAACAGCATGCTCGGGCCGGCTTTCTGAGCGGCTTCCGCCGTCAATACAAAAATGCCAGTGCCAATGATGGCTCCGACACCTAGCATCATCAGATCAAATGCCCCTAAAGAGCGGTGTAATGATTTCTTCTCAGCGGTCGCCAGAATTTGATCCAGCGGCTTGATGCGTAGGTCCATGAATCCCCCAACGTGTATGTCACCTGATGAAACCACGGAGCACGGCAATCACGCAAGCCAAAGCGGGTGCGCGTCAGCTAGATAGCAACTTGACCACCTAACTCAATGATCCGCTCCGGTGGAATACCGAAATGAGAGCCCGCGAATTCGGCATTTTTGGTCATAAACAGAAAAAGGTGCTTGCGCCAGGTAGCCATGCCGCGCGGCGTCGAGACCACCACATCATCACGACCCAAAAAGTAAGTGGCATTTTCAGTTCGAAAATCGAGCCCGACACGCTCCGCCTCGCGCAAAAAGCGTGGCACATCTGCCTGTTCCATGAAGCCGATATGCGCCTCGACACGCCAGATATGATCAGCCAATCTACGCACTTTTAACCGACCACCGCGAGGTACTCGTGGAATACGCTCCGTGACGACTGACATCAATACCGTATGATCATGTAACACGCCATTAGAGCGCACATTGCGGGTAAGCGTACGCGCCACACCCTCCGTGCTACTAGATAAGAACACCGCTGTGCCCGCCACCGCCTGCGGTGGCGTGACTCGTAGTTCCTCTAGAAAGTTCTCCAAGGTACGCTCTTGTCGCCGCATCTGTTCTGTGAAAATCGTGCGACCCCGCATCCATGTGCGCATGATCACAAACACAAATAAAGCGCACACCAGAGGGAACCAACCCCCTTGCGGAATTTTATCCATGTTAGAAACCAAGAACAGCCCGTCAAGAAATACCATCGGCAATGCAACAATGAGCAACCAGCGACTCTTTTTACTATCGGTACGACGACCGGCGAGCAGCACATCCATCAAGATGGCAGTAATGAACATGGTACAGACAACCGCTATACCGTAGGCACCCGCCAAACTAACCGAGGTCTGAAAAGCAAGCACTAAACCCACGGTCGCAGCACACAGTGCCGCATTGACTGCTGGCACATAAATCTGCCCAATCGCTTGAGCGGATGTTTGCAATACCTTCATGCGGGGCAAAAAACCCAATTGCAGCGCTTGCTGGGTCATCGAGAACACGCCGGAAATCACCGCTTGCGAAGCAATAATGGTAGCGGCCGTCGCCAACATCACGCCAGGAATTAATAGGCTCTCCGGCACCATCCGATAAAACGGATTTTGCAGCGCACTGGGATCACTGAGCAAAAGCGCGCCCTGACCAAAATAATTCAGCACGAGACATGGCCATGCCAAGCCGTACCACACCAGCCGAATGGGCCGCGCTCCGAAGTGACCTAAGTCAGCGTACAGCGCCTCCCCACCGGTCACCGCGAGAAAGACTGATGACAGCAAGGTCATCGCAATCAGCGGGTGCTCGCGGAACACGTAAACCACATGAATTGGGTTAATCGCCCACAACACCTCGGGATGGTGAACAATTTGTAAGATGCCCAACACACCAATGGTCACAAACCAGACCAGCATGACCGGCCCGAACAGCCTACCGATCCGGCCGGTACCATGTCGTTGCGCAGCAAACAGGACAAGCAACACCAGCACGGACAGCGGCACGACGGCATTTTTAAACGTCGGGCTGATCAATTCCATCCCCTCGATCGCGCTCAATACCGATACTGCCGGGGTAATTGTTCCATCACCGTAGAAAAATGCGCAGCCAGCGAGACCCAATGCCGCTAAGAGCACAGGGTGACGCGCCTTGCCTTCGCCAACCACCAGCGCGGTGAGCGCCAACACGCCGCCCTCACCGCGATTATCAGCGCTGAGCACCAAACTAACGTACTTGACGGTGACGATGATGGTCAACGCCCAAAAAATCAGCGACAAGATGCCAAGCACCATCGCTTGCTGAGACACCAACGGGCCGACCGCCTCTAAGCACGACTTAAAGGCATACAAAGGGCTAGTGCCGATGTCGCCAAA
>CAIYVA010000126.1 GCA_903929455.1 uncultured Pseudomonadota bacterium
CGCGCCCATCGGCAAAGCGATTGACTGGCAGCTTTTGCAAGAGGGTCATTACGAGTTCCTCAAGCTCGGCGGGTATTCCCTGCCGTAACTCATGCAGCGTAATCGGAGTCGAGTACACAATCTGATGCAACAACTTCATCAGATTAGCGCCTCGATAAGGTCTAAATCCACTCAACAACTCGTACATCACCGCACCCAATGAATACAAGTCGGAGCTTGATGTGAGCGGCTGCGATTGCACTTGCTCCGGCGACATATAGGAAGGGCTACCCGCAACACCGTCAACTGCCGGAGTTTGCGAGTCCTGAATTAAGGCAATGCCAAAATCAATAATGCGCACGTCATTATCGACTGTCAGCATAATGTTAGATGGTTTGATGTCGCGGTGAATAACACCTTGCGAATGCGCATAGGCAAGCGCTTTAGCGCATTGATAGACAGCCACCAACACATCTTCTAGGCGTAATAAATTGTCGGGCCTGCAATACGCCGCGAGCGTGCGTGCGCCATGCACAAACTCAGTCACCACATAGTAATGACCGTCTTCTAGTCCCGCATCGTAAACGGGCAGCAAATTGGGGTGGCGCAGGCGACCAACCAATTGCGCTTCAGACAGGAACATGCTGCGCGCGAGGGCACTTTTTTCTGCATCGACGCTAGAGGTATGGTGGTAGACCTTAATGGCCACATCACGACCCGCATAGGCATCATGCGATAAGTAAACAACGCCCGCGCTACCACGCCCAACCTCTTTAATCAGATCATACTTGCCGATGCGTGAAGGCGCGACATATTCGACTGACAAGAGAGCCCCTTCAGACGCCAATGAAGGCGATCACCACGACCAATGAGTAGACGGCAGCGTACCGCCATGACGCCGACGACAGGCAGAAGAAGCATAAAGATCAAGGCGGGCATCAACTGTGAAGCGCATCCCGCTTCACAGGCGCAATCCACGATCAGACCGAAAAGTGGTCCCAACCAGCGGGCAGCGATAAATCACCGGCAGCGCTGACTAAGCGAATACCGCGGCCTTCCGTGATCTCGCCAATGCAATGGCAGGCGGGCGAACCTGCTGTCGCCATCGCGCGCGCCAAACCAGCCCGCCGGCTCGGTGGTACGGTAAATAGTAATTCGTAATCATCCCCACCACCTAACGCAAAGTCGCGCGCGCCACGCTCGCCTGCCAAAGCAAAGAGCGCCTGCGACAGCGGTAGCTCAGACGCTCGCATCACCGCACCGACGCCACTGGCGCCGATCAAACGCCCCAAGTCTTGCGCTAAGCCATCCGACACATCCACGCACGCACTGGCGACACCCCGCAGTCGCTGTCCAAAGGCCACGCGCGGCTCAGGGCGTCTGAATTTATGCTCTAGCGCGCCACGATAGGCGCCTTGACCGGATAGACGCCCCTCAATCAATGCAAGACCGGCCGCTGCATCACCCGGCCAACCGGTGACATACAGAAGATCACCGACCTGCGCGCCACTCCGACGTAGCGCAGTGCCACTGGGCAAAAAACCCATCACTTGTACGGTCACGGTGAGCGGACCCTGGGTGGTGTCGCCGCCAACCAACGACACTTGGTGCGCTTTGGCCATCGCATCAAAACCAAGTGAAAAACTCTCCAACCACTCCTCATCCGCAGTTGGCAAGGTCAACGCGAGCGTAGCCCACGCGGGTGTCGCCCCCATGGCAGCGATATCCGATAGGTTGACGGCCAGTGAACGCCAGCCGATGTCATCCGCTCGAGTGGTGGCGGGAAAGTGCAGACCTTGCACCAAGGTATCCACACAGGCTACCAGCTCGTGCTGCGGTGGCACCACCAACAGCGCCGCATCATCACCCACACCGAGCGTGACATCCGCACGCGACACGCCTAGGCGGGCAAAAAACCGTTCAATCAGTTCAAATTCGCCCACGGCTGGGAACTCACTGGCCCCGTTCGCCCGGACGCAGCTCAGAGGCTGCCCGGTCAAGCACACCATTAACGAACTTATGACCATCGGTGGCACCAAAGCGCTTTGCGAGCTCCACCGCCTCACTGATGGCCACTCGAAAAGGCACATCTAAGCGCTGCTGCAGCTCATACAAAGCGATCCACAGAATGCCATGCTCAATCGGATCTAGTCGTTCAGGCAAAATATCTGAGTAGCGCGCCAACGTGCCATCGAGCGCTACGCGCTCAGTTGCAATATGCATTAGCAGCTCTTTAAAGTAATCAGGATCAGACCCGACTGAATCCGGATCCACCACATGCTGCTGATAAATATCTTGCCATGGTTGCTCAGCCAACTGTAACTGATAGAGCGCCTGTACCAAGACTTTACGAGTTGCCCGACGCGCCCGCGATAACTCACGCGCCTGATTTTCACGGGCCACGCTATGCTTCCAAGCGCTTTAGCAAATTAACCATCTCAAGGACAGCCATCGCCGCATCGGCGCCTTTGTTACCGGCCTTACCACCGGCCCGATCCAACGCCTGCTCTAAACTGTCACAGGTCAACACGCCAAAACCAATAGGCACACCGGTCTCCAGGCCGACCCGAGCGATCCCTGACGTGCATTCACCGGCGACAAAATCAAAGTGGGCGGTATCGCCTTTGATCACCGCACCGACCGCGACGATGGCGTCGTAGCGACGACTCTGCGCCAGCTTTTTGACCGCCAATGGCATTTCAAAGGCACCCGGCACACGCACCAATTCCAGACTTTTGTCACTGGCGCCGTGACGCACCAACGCGTCGATCGCACCCTCAACAAGACGCTCCACCACCACACTATTAAACCGAGCTGCCACGATGGCCACGCGGATATCGCGAGCCAACAGGTCCGCGTCAATGGTTTTAATGGCTGTCATACCGACTTCTCCTCACGCACTATTTACTCAATTGCCGCATCGACATATTCAGAGATCGTTAAACCGAACGCCGCCAACCCTTGGAGCTGACGAGGAGCAGATAACACGCGCATGGTCGACACACCCAAATCCTTCAAAATCTGTGCGCCGATACCATACGTCCTAAGCACTGGGCTACGCTCACGAGACTCTGTGCCGAGCCCACGCACACTCTCGATTAAATCGATGGGCTGCTCTTCGCTTCTTAATAGCACCAGCACGCCGTTGCCTTCCTCCGCAATGCGCCGCAGCGCATCACGCATTGGACGACCCAATTCAGGGGCTTTTACCCCGACAAGATCACGTAACGTTTCAGCCAGTTGGACGCGCACCAGTGGCGGCGCATTGTCCTGCAAGGTGCCTCGCACGAGTGCTAAGTGCACATTGTGATTCACGTGGTCTTCATAACACAACAATCTGAAGGCGCCGAATTCAGTGTCTACCATCCGATCATCGATGCGCTCCACCGAGCGCTCCCGCGTTAATCGATAGCGAATTAAATCAGCGATCGTACCGATCTTAAGTGAGTGCGTCTTAGCAAACACCTCGAGGTCCTTGCGACGCGCCATGGTGCCATCCTCATTGAGCACCTCGACAATCACTGCGGCAGGTTCAAGACCAGCCAGTCTCGCCAAGTCACACCCCGCCTCCGTGTGGCCGGCACGCGTCAACACACCACCCGGATGAGCCATCAACGGAAAAATATGACCCGGTTGACGTAGATCCTGTGGACGCGCATCGCTCCGGACGGCAGTGCGCACTGTGTGCGCTCGATCATGCGCTGAGATGCCTGTGGTGACACCTTCAGCAGCCTCAATCGAAATCGTGAAATTAGTCCGATGCTGCTCATGGGTACTCGACACCATCAACGGCAAGCGCAGCTCGCGGCAGCGCTCACGCGTCAACGTGAGACAAATCAGGCCGCGACCATACCGAGCCATGAAATTAATGTCTTCGGCGCGCACCGCGCTAGCCGCCATTAACAAGTCACCCTCGTTCTCGCGGTCTTCATCATCCACGATGATGACCATCCGGCCGGCGGCCAGATCAACCAAAATATCGTCAATCGAATCAAAGCTAGGCATGATTAGAACGGATCCGTGATCGAGGGTCCGTCAGTGTAGCAGGGACGCCTCACTCAGCCGCCAGCCCGTTTGGCCGATATACCGCGCCGGGCAAGCTCAGCCACCACGGTATCCCGATGTTCCCCTTGAATTTCAATGACCCCCTCCACTATCCGGCCACCACTGCCACAGCGCGCCTTAAGCTCGCGCGCCAGACTCTCTAGCGCTACTGGGGCGAGGCTTAGCCCGGTAATCACAGTGACCCCCTTGCCGCCCCGCCCTTGGGTCTGACGACCCACCCGGACGGGCCCGGACGCAGCACCCGCCGACTGCACCTTCGCCTGGGCGCGGCAGACACAGTCTGCAACGGCACGTTGGCATTGGGGGCACAGCCGGCCAGTGGCGGTGCTGTACACCAAGTGAGCATCTGACGGCGTCTTGCTCGATCCACCCATGAATCCCCTCCCCAATCCGGTTACACACGCGCTCAGGCCAACTATGCTACCGACTCCTCACGAGTGGCGCGATGACTGCCTCCCGCACACGTGATCAACCCACGTACCAGGCTCGACGACACCAGCGTAAGCATTGACAATAGGACCATGCCCACCTCCACCATCGCTCTCGCGCGCCGCCAAGACGCCACTCTGCTGGCCGCCATGTCTCGGCGCTTGATTGAAACAGGCCTTGAGCACCAATGGACCGAATCACGCATTGAGCGCGCGCGCCAACATGAGGATTACGTCGTGTTGACCGCCCGCTTCGGCGCGCGCCTAGCAGGATTCGCGATCATGCAATACGGCGACGACGCCGCTCATCTCAATCTACTGGCCGTCGAACCAAGCTACCAACGCCAAGGCATTGGCCGTCAACTGATGCGTTGGCTCGAGGACACCGCATCCACAGCAGGTACTTTTCGCATCCGACTAGAGGTGCGCGCCAGCAACCAATCAGGCCAAGCGTTTTATAAAGCGATCGGCTACCAGCAGTCAGATTGGCTGCGCGGGTACTATCAGGCGCATGAAGATGCTCTGCGCCTAGAACGGAATCTCGCCCTGATCCGCTCCGTTGGACCCACCGAATGAGGACAGTGCATTGCGATGTTGGTGACGCTTAGTTATCGAGCGCTGATCAAGCGTTCTACATAACGCGCAATGATGTCGATTTCTACGTTCAAGTGATCGCCCACCTGCAAAGCACCCAATGTGGTAACCGCCTGCGTGTGCGGAATGAGGTTAACGCCAAAGGCATTGTCCGCTACTTCATTAACGGTCAGGCTCACACCCTCAAGGGTGATAGAACCCTTAGGCGCCACGTAACGCGACAGATGTGGGGGCAAATCAACGAGCCATCGCGTCGAACGACCATCATCACGCACTGAACGCAGCACCCCAAGCCCATCGATGTGACCAGTGACATAGTGACCACCCAACGCCTGTCCCGCGCACAGGGCTTTTTCCAGATTCACGGGCGACCCCTCAAGCAACTGACCCAGCGTAGTACACGCGAGTGTCTCATTAGAGACATCCGCTGAAAAACATTTGCCGTCAAGACCCGTCACTGTCAAGCACGCCCCTGCCACGCTAATGCTGTCGCCGATCAATGCGTCCGCTAAACCTAACTCGGGCGCCTCGATCACTAAAGTCACATCACCGTCGTTTTGCGTGATCGATGCGACCATACCGACACTTTGCACGATGCCTGTAAACATCACTGTTCTCCCGAATGAACCGGTGCCAGGGTTAATCGCAGATCAGGTCCAATGGCGCGCACATCCTGATAGCGATAACGCCAACGGTTCTGTAAGTCATCCAGCATGGGCAAGATCGCGAGCGGCGCTGCATCCTGACCCAGCAAGTGCGGCGCCAAATAAACCATTAACTCATCCGCTAAACCCATCTGCAAAAAGAGACCTGCCAGCTTCGCACCGGCCTCAACCCACACTTCATTGCACTCACGCCGCGCCAACTCCTGCAGCACCTCGCGCAAGCCACTACCCGCAGCGAACACCATCACTTCTGCGCCGCGCGCCCGGATCGCCTCAATCGCCACCGTATTTTGGCTTTCGGTGATAATCAAAACGGGGCCGGGCTCGGCAAATAAGCGCGCGGATGGCGACACCAGCAAGGCTCGATCAAGCACCACCCGCAATGGCTTGCGGCCAAGCAACGGCAATGACTCATCACGAACCGTCAGGCGTGGGTCATCTTTTTTCAAGGTGCCCGCGCCCGTCAGGATGGCACTTGAACGGGCACGCCATGCGTGCACATCAGTACGCGCAGCCTCCGATGTGATCCACTGGCTCTTACCGTTCGCAAGCGCGGTACGACCATCCAAACTCGCAGCAAGCTTGATGCGCACCCACGGCAAGCCGCGCCGGTGTCGCGCAAAAAATCCGACATTCAATGCTTCACAGGCCACTGCTAAAACGCCGCTATCGACCCGAATCCCTGCTGCCTGTAAGCGCGCAGCACCCGCACCAGAGACCTGTGGATTAGGATCCAAACTGGCGTACACCACCCGGGCAATGCCTGCAGCAATCAACGCATCCGCACACGGGCCAGTACGGCCATGATGCGAACACGGCTCCAAGGTCACATAAGCTGTTGCACCACGCGCCTGCTCGCCGGCCGCCAAGAGCGCCTGCACTTCAGCATGTGCACTACCTGCTTTGGCGTGAAAACCCTCACCCACCACCAAACCATCACGCACCAACACGCAACCCACGCGTGGGTTGGGATCAGTCGAACAAAGGCCACGAGCCGCCAGCGCTAACGCACGCGCCATATACTCATGATCCATTGCACTAGCAGCAGTCATCAGGACTTCTTCTTGTCGAATTTGGCTTCGGCGCTCGCTTCCAGAAAAGACAACTGATTGAGCGCGACATCACCGCGGCCCTGCTGCAGTTTGATAATTTCGTCATTAAAAGCGGCGACGTCTTGAAAGCTACGATAGACCGACGCGAAACGCACATAGGCGACCTCATCAAGATGACGGAGCTCCTCCATCACCAGTTCGCCTAACAAGCGAGAAGGCACTTCGCGCTCGCCAAGACTACGAAGTTTGTGACCAATGTGGGCCAACGCCGCGTCAATGCCCTCATTGCCTACCGGTCGCTTTTCTAATGCTTTCTGCATACCACGACGCAGCTTGGCGTGATCGAAAGGCTCACGGGTTCCATCCGCTTTTACAATCTGCGGCATGACCAACTCAGCTGATTCAAACGTCGTAAAACGTTCGCCGCATGACAAGCATTCACGACGACGACGAATCTGCTCCCCTTCGGCAGCCAAACGGGAGTCCGTTACCTTAGTCTCAACGTGTCCGCAGAAAGGGCAGTACACGTGCGCTCCTCAGTACGATCAGAATCACACTGCGCCGTACACGGGGAAGCGGCGACAGATCGCCGTGACTTCCTGGCGCACACGACTAATGACCGCCTCATCTGCGGTTACCCCACCCTTACCATCGGCGCTCCCCATATGGGCACGGGCAGCCAAGCTATCAATCAAATCGCAGATCCAGCCAGCTAACTGCACCACCTCCGCCTCTTTGAACCCACGGGTAGTGACCGCCGGCGTACCAATACGCAATCCACTGGTGATCATCGGCGGCCGAGGATCGTTCGGCACCGCATTCTTGTTCACCGTGATGTGCGCCGCGCCTAACGCAGCATCCGCGTCCTTACCGGTCACGTTTTTTGCAACCAAGTCCAGTAAGAATAAGTGATTGTCGGTACCACCCGACACCACATTCACGCCACGCTTCATAAATGCTGCTGCCATCGCTCTGGCATTGGCCACGACCTGCTGTTGATACAGCTTAAATTCAGGCTCCAATGCTTCCTTGAAAGCCACCGCTTTAGCGGCAATCACGTGCATCAGAGGGCCGCCCTGCGTGCCTGGAAACACCATGGCATTGAACTTCTTGGTCAGCTCTTCGCCGCCATTCGACAAGATGATGCCGCCACGTGGTCCGCGCAAAGTCTTATGCGTCGTAGAGGTCACCACGTGCGCATGCGGTACCGGATTGGGATACACCCCGGCGGCACACAGACCTGACACATGCGCCATGTCAACCATAAAGTACGCATTCACGGAGTCAGCAATGCGCCGGAATCGCGCCCAATCAATCACGCGCGAATACGCAGAGAACCCAGCAACAATCAGCTTCGGCCGATGCTCAAGCGCAAGGCGCTCTACCTGCTCATAGTCAATCTCACCCGTGTCTTGACGAATGCCATAAGTAATTGCATTAAACAATTTACCGGAAAAATTAACCTTGGCACCGTGCGTTAAGTGCCCACCATGATCGAGACTCATGCCAAGCATGGTGTCGCCAGCCTTTAGCAGCGCAAAGTAAACAGCGGCATTGGCTTGCGAGCCTGAGTGAGGCTGCACATTGGCATACTCGGCTCCGTACAATAGTTTGAGGCGATCAATCGCCAGTTGCTCCGCAACATCCACATTCTCACAGCCGCCGTAATAGCGCTTGCCAGGGTAGCCCTCGGCGTATTTATTGGTGAGCACCGATCCCTGCGCTTCGAGGACGCGAGGGCTCGCATAGTTCTCGGAGGCGATCAACTCAATGTGATCCTCTTGGCGATGACGCTCCGCAGTGATCGAGGCCGCAAGCTCTGGATCGTAAACGGCAATCGTCAGTTTCGAATCGAACATGAGTGGACACATCCCGTGATAAACAGCCCGCCTATCGAGCCGCATGCGTTGATTCTAACGAACTCACGCTCCTAAACCCACACCCACTGACATCTTCTAGACGGCCGATGGGTGCTCGACGAAGCTTTTAACCACCCGCATCCAAGCTAGGCCTATATTTTCGCGGTTATAGCCGCCACCACCCAGGGCCAATACCCGGCCGTGACAGTAACGGTCAGCGAGCACAGCGAGCCGGGCAGCCGCCAGCGCGTGCGCCTCCTCCGAGAAGCACAACTGGGTAATCGGGTCGCCCCGCAGGCTGTCGGCGCCACACTGCAACAGCAAAAACTCAGGCGGCTCAGCCTGCACATAGTCCTCGATCCGTTGCCAAGCACGGTTAAACGCGTGGTCATCGGAACCCGGCGCCAACGGAATGTTCAATTTGCTCCCCACCGCCAACCCGCGACCCGTCTCATGGGCGCCCCCCGTTCCTGGATACAGCGTGCGACCATCTTGGTGTATGTCAGCAAAGCGCAGATCCGGATCGTCCTCAAAGGCATAAAACACACCATCCCCGTGGTGCGCATCGATATCGATGTAAGCGATCCGACGCAACCCATAGCGTCGACGCAGCTGTTCGATCACGACCCCACAATCGTTGAATACACAAAAACCCGCTGCATGATCCCGCGCCGCATGGTGCAGACCGGCGATCGGCACGAAACCACGCCGAGCCGAGCCGTTCATAATGGCCTCCACACCGACCAAGGCCGCACCGACCACCGCACTGGCCGCCTCATACACGCCCGCAAACGCTGGCGTGTCGCCCCGATCCAGATAGCCACCGCCCGATTGAGATCGATCTGCCACGAAATCCAAATAAGCGGCGCTATGAAAGCTTTCCAGTTCCGCGCGCGTGGCCAGACGGGGTGGCAGCATCAGGACCTGAGATGCCAACCCAGAGCGACGCAAAACCGTCAAAAAAGCCTCCTGCCGATCCGCGCCAAATGGATGCCCATCACCAAAGCCGTAGCGGCCGTTGGCCTCTCCACTGACAACCACCGTATCCGTTAGGTCCTTCATAGGCGAAAGCCTATCAGGTCAAGGATGCCTGAGTGCGCTCCACAAGGGAGTGCTGGCACCGATACGATCCGTGCGAGATAATTAGCACCTTGCATCCGCACCGCTGAAAGGAACCCAGACGTGGCACAGTTTATTTACACGATGAATCGAGTCTCGAAAGTCGTGCCGCCTAAGCGGACGATCTTGAAGGACATTTCTTTGTCGTTCTTCCCCGGAGCGAAAATCGGCGTCTTAGGCTTAAACGGCTCAGGGAAAAGCTCTTTGCTTCGCATCATGGCAGGTCTTGATACACAAATAGACGGTGAGGCGCGCGCTCAGCCGGGTATCAAGATTGGCTTCTTACAGCAAGAACCGGACATTGATCCAGACAAGACCGTCCGCGACATTGTTGAAGAAGGGGTTGCACCGATCAAAACAGCGCTCACCCGATTGGAGGCGGTGTATGCCGCCTACTCCGAGGAGAATGCAGATTTCGATAAGCTCGCCACGGAACAGGCCTCGCTAGAAGCCTTCCTCACCACAGTCGATGGTCACAATCTGGAGCGCACCTTAGAGGTGGCTGCGGATGCCCTGCGATTGCCAGAATGGACAGCCTCTATCAAACACCTATCTGGCGGCGAAAAACGCCGTGTCGCCTTATGTCGCTTGCTGCTGTCAAAACCTGACATGTTGCTGCTAGACGAACCAACCAACCACCTAGATGCCGAATCAGTTGCCTGGCTAGAACGCTTTTTGCATGAGTATCAAAGCACCGTCATTGCCGTCACGCATGACCGATACTTCTTAGACAATGTCGCGGGCTGGATATTAGAACTTGATCGCGGCCACGGCATTCCATGGCAAGGCAATTACTCCTCTTGGCTTGAGCAAAAAGAAAAGCGATTAGAACTCGAGGAGCGCCAGCAAGAAGGCTTACGCAAGATGCTGGCCCAAGAACTCGAGTGGGTACGTAAAAACCCCAAAGCGCGCCAAGCAAAGAGCAAGGCCCGACTGGCGCGCTTTGAAGAACTGCAAACGCAAGACTTCCAAACGCGCAATGAGACCAACGAAATTTATATTCCACCCGGCGAGCGCTTAGGAGAGTTGGTCATTGAAGTCAAAGACCTCAAAAAAGGCTTTGGCGATCGCATCTTGATCGATGGTCTGTCGTTCAATTTACCGCGTGGCGGCATTGTCGGTATTATTGGTCCTAACGGCGCTGGTAAAACCACTTTATTTAAAATGCTGACCGGCCAAGAGACCGCTGACTCTGGGGAACTGCGGGTCGGGCCCTCCGTACAACTGTCCTACGTGGATCAATCGCGACAAACGTTAGATGACAGCAAAACCGTTTGGGCCGAAATTTCAGGTGGCTTGGACATCATCAAAGTAGGCAACTATGAAACGCCCTCACGCTCGTACTGCGGGCGATTTAACTTCAAAGGCGCTCAGCAGCAACAATTAATAGGCGAACTATCCGGTGGCGAGCGCAACCGCGTCCATCTGGCCAA
>CAIYVA010000127.1 GCA_903929455.1 uncultured Pseudomonadota bacterium
AGTCCTACCCACTCACTCCAGGTCCAAAAGACCTGAATGCTCTGCTGTTGGGAGGCCATGACGCCTTTGGGCTTACCGGTCGTGCCCGATGTGTACATGATGTCCGAGACATCATCGGGTGTGACTTGAGCGATCGCACTGACGCACTGGGCGGGATCGGTTACCTCACCGGACGCGATGAAGTCATCCCACGACTGACCACGGGCATGGGTGCCTGTGAGTAAGGTGATTTTTTTAAGCAGGGGTAGGTTGGCCTCTGCAATCAGATCCGGGTAACGGGTGCCTAAAAACTCATGCACCGTAAACAAATGGCAAGCGCCGCTACTACTCAGTATGTAGGCGGCTTCTTGCCCTTTGAGGCGGGTGTTCAGGGGAACGATGATCGCGCCAATGCTCGCAAGCCCTAAGGCGGCATAAATCCACTCGGGCGAGTTCGGTGCCCAAAGGCCAACGCGATCGCCACGCTTGACGCCGTTGGCAAGCAGTGAGCGCGCGACCGCGAATGCTTTTGCCTCCAGTTCGACGAAGGAGCAGCTCGCCGTGTCTGTGACGATGGCGGGCGCTTGCCCGTAGAGGCGCGCCGCTCGGGCAACCGCGGCAGGGTAGGTTTGGGGGATCGGTGAGTTCAAGGGTGCCTCTGGCGCGCGTTCATAAATTCTTTCAAAAATAGCAAATGCTCGGGTACGATGTGAAGATGATTTCAGCACAGATCCCTCAGCACCCCAACGCCGTTGTTCTGGTGACCGGCGGTACGCGGGGCATCGGGTTGGCCATTGCGCGCTCTTTCCTAGAAGCCGGCTGTGAGGTGATTGTCTGCGGTCGCAGCGTGCCTACCGAGCTGCCAGCGCATGAGGGCAGACAGGCGCGTTTCATGGCCTGTGATGTGCGCGACGCCGAGGCAGTGAATGGCCTGTTTGCGGCGATTGCCAAGGACTATGGGTCGCTGGATGTGTTGATCAACAACGCCGGGGGTGGCCCGTCTGCTGCCTTGGAGGCGACCTCTGCGCGCTTAATCGAGCGTGTGCTTGATCTTAACTTGTTGGCGCCATTGTTGTGCGCCCAGGGCGCCAATCGACTGATGCAGCAAAATCCTCGTGGTGGCAGCATTGTGAATATTGCGAGCGTGGCGGGCATCCGGCCTGCGCCCACTGCCGCGGTGTACGGAGCTGCCAAAGCCGGTCTATTACACGCGACGACGAGCCTCGCTATGGAGTGGGGGCCTAAAGTGCGCGTCAATGCGGTGGTGGTGGGCTTAGTGTCGACCGAAGGCGCTGCGGAGCACTACGGCGGGGCTGCCGGTGTTGCTCGCATCAGTGCCATGTTGCCCTTGAAACGGATGGCGGCGCCCCAGGACATTGCGGATGCCTGCTTGTATTTGGCATCACCCGTGTCGGCTTATGTGAGTGGCGCGCAACTGGCAGTCCATGGCGGTGGCGAGCGTCCGGTGTTTCTCTACCTGAATGAGTCGAACGGCCAGCCCACAAGCTAGGCGTGGGCCGCGGGATGACTGATGTGTTTTAATGAGTTTGACCTCTTCTGGTCGTCAACTCACCATTCGCCTCCTGCTGTTGTCCATCGGATCACTCAGCTCGATCGAGCTGAGTGATCGTCGCGCAAGTGCCGTTCGGGTTTTCGAGCGGCAGCTTCGTGGCTAACTAGGCTTTTTTCTCTGCTGCGAACATGGCCTCTGCGCGTGCTTTGAGTGCGCGTGCCGTGTCATTGAAGGCGCGCTGCACCCAAGGGCCTGCAAACAGAAACACGTGCACGCCGTGCTCACCTAGGAACGCGTCGGTGGACAGATAGGTGCAACTATCCGGGCCCGTGGGTTCGATCATCTGGTCGCGTCGTGCGGGATAGGGGAATGCGGGGTTGTACTTTAGTTCCCAGGACAGTAAACGTTCAGGTTCAAACGCGCAGATGTACTCCACGTTGGGCATCAGCGTGCCTGGCGCGAGATAATTAGCCAAAGTCATTTCAACCGGAGCCCCCATGGCCAGCGTGGATACCGCGCGAATGCAAAAGGGGTTCCATTCACTGTAGCGCGGCATGTCAGTCAAAATGCCCCAAACGATGCGGGCAGGTGCCGCAATGGTAATGAGATCCGATACCGTGACAGAGCCTGGATCAAATCCTTCCTTCGGGTCTTGTTTGACGGTTTTTGCCTGACGCATCCATTCTTGCATTTGCATGAAAAATCTCTCCTGTAGCGCTTAATAACCTAATTGACGGCGACGCCCGACGACGTGGTGAGCGTTTAACGTAGTGTATGTATAACGGTTTCCGCATAGCGTAGTAAGCTTTTTTTCTTGACCTCTAGGTGAGACATGTCGTCACCCGGGTCTAGCCATGACGTGACATCCCACGGTGATGGGAGCCATGGCGCAATGACGACTAGGTCGTCGAGGCGTAGGTTTCGGATCGTATCCACTGCAAGTTGAGTGACGGGCTCTGCGAGTGGCAGACCAACACGGAGCGTTGCGGGATCAAGGCCTGCTTGCTTGCGCATCATCCTGAGTTCTTCAACAGCCGTTTTAGCTGCCGATACGGTCATGGGCAGTGGCAGCCATCCGTCGTTGCGCGCGGCACGGCGCATAGCGGGTGGCGCACCGCCGCCACACCAGATGTCCACTGGCTTTGGTGGCGGTGGGCAGCAGTTGCCTTCAAATTGAAAAAACTCACCTTGATGACTTACAAACTCACCTGTCCACAGCTGGCGTATCACCGATAGCATCTCATCCAATCGTCGGCCGCGTGACTCAAAGTCTATGCCGGCGAGCTCAAATTCCTCCTTGAGCCAACCAGCGGAGACGCCACAAATGATGCGATTGTTGGTGAGAAGTGCTGCGGTAGCAACGCTCTTGGCTACCGTGAAGGGGTCGCGTAGCGCGGCCAAATAAATGTTAGATGCGAAGTGAAGTGTCTGAGTAATCGCGCCGAGGTGTGCAAACAGCACCCAAGGATCAGGCCACGGTGTGTCCGGTGGGACGAAAATTTTTCCATCGGGTGAGTATGGGTATGGGGTCTTGATATGTTTGGGCCACGCGATGTGGTCCCCAATCATGAGGCCGTGAAATCCAAGCGATTCTGCATAGCGCGCGAGTTCAGGGAGTTGATCTGATTCACGAACCGACACTAACGATAACCAAAATTTCATGAAGGTCTCCTGCGGCATCATCCGAAAAGTCGCGCTGTCTGCTCATACGAGCGATGTCTGGGTTAGGCTAGATCAGTGATATCCATCCGAGTGATTATCGGCAAACAGTGGCGTAGTCCACGCAAATGCTCTCGCCGCTAACGTAGGAGGCACGATCGCTACACAACCATGCAATGTTTTGTGCGATTTCCATCGGTTCAGCTAGGCGGCCGCATCGCGCGCTGTCTAGGATCATCTTTTTGATGTCATCGTCCATGTCCATGCTGGCTTGTACCATAGGCGTCCGAGTGCTTCCGGGTAAAATGGCGTTAACGCGAATGCCTGTTCTGAGGTTCTCAGTCGCAGCCGTTTTGCTTAGGCCTAACACGCCATGTTTACTGGCGGCATACGCGGCCATGTTTGCGACAGCAATTAGGCCTGCCCCCGATGACACATTGACGATGGAGCCAGATTTTTGCGACTTCATGACCTTGAGTTCGTGCTTAAGGCAAAGAAATACACTGGTTAAGTTGATATCGACCACGCGCTGCCAGTTGGCTAGCGATAGGTTGTCAATGCTATCAACGGCGCCACCGATGCCTGCGTTGTTCACTGCGCAGTCAAGTCGTGTATACAGCTCTAGTGCCTTAGCGATCATTGCCTCCACCGAGGCCTCGTTAGACACGTCAGCATACGTAAAGTGGCAGCGGTGTCCTTGAGCGTTGAGTTCATCGGCAAGTGCTTGACCTGCGCGTTGATCAACATCTGCGATTAAAACGGACGCGCCTTCCGTCGTAAATAGCCTGACACAGGCTTCGCCAATACCGGACGCGCCGCCGGTCACAAGAGCTGACTTTCCAGTTAAAAGCACGATGAACCCCCTTAAGTGATCGCCTGCGCAGAGTTGCTGTGACGCTTGGCCTTATATGGGCTCGCGGCGCGCGTTTTCCGAATCTGACCAGTAACCACGCAGACGCTGCAATTTTCCGTGTTCATTGAGCTCATAGGTAAAGACGCCATCAATGGTTTGGCGAAAGCGCTGGCCTTCGTGGGTATATTCGATGACTAAGTGCAAAACGTTTGCGCACTCGTTCGCTACGCTGTAGGACTCACGAACCGTGATGGTGATCTTAGAATGCGCAATGTTGTTGTCCCAGAACGCCTCGCGTTCTTGTGGCGTGCTAAACCCTTTGCCGGCCGGATCGAGATAGGACGGGCCAATGGG
>CAIYVA010000128.1 GCA_903929455.1 uncultured Pseudomonadota bacterium
GTGTTGAAGTCCATCTCATAAGGATCTGGAATATCGCGAGGCACGACCGCGCGCTGGAAATAATGGATGTTTTCCATCACATCGACCAAGCGGCCGATGTCATATAAATCTTTAATGGTGGACTCACGGTACTTGCCCTTGGCATCGACCATGTTGACCGCAGCACCGGCGGTACCGAAGTACACTTTCTTGCCCCACGGCTCCAAATCAAATTTTGGATCCTGCGCATAGAGCGGGAAACGTCGTGCCGCCTTCGCAAGCGTGTCCTCAATTAACGAAGCCGGAAATAACAGTCGACCGTGCTCACTGAGGGTGCAACCAGCTTTCATCATGTACTGAAGACCTGAGGGGGTGGCATCTGCCAATCCCACTTCAGCTAAGAGTCTGAGCGCGGTGCGATGGATTTTTTGAATATCCTCTTCGGTCAGCGGCAGATAACGGCCACCGGGCATGCCAGGGGAAATCGGACGCAGACTATCGGGGGTGGGACCCGTGCGCTGCGATCGTCGTAACTCTCGTCCCGACCGCCGAGCCGTTGTTTGACACTCATCCATTGCAGTACGTCTCCGGTTAACTTGAATGCAGCCGTGCAGCCCGAGCCCCATCGGCGGTCGGGCGGTGACCGTTGTCGCTAGCGTCGCATGGTAAGCGACTCAAAAGCGGAGACTTTTTTTAGACTGTAGGTAAATTTTTGTCACCAGTGGGCCAGTGCTTGCTACGACCGCCCACGGTAAGGCTTAGGAAAGGCTGCTACCTAAAAAAGCAGCGCACAGGGGGTGGCCAGAACCAGGAATGAGCGTGATGACAATCGTAAGCCCCCCTTTTATGCTGCGACGCAGCAATTAAGCGGTAACGATGGCGTTGTTCCTCCGCGTCTAGATGCCCAAAAACCCGCCCCGCGCCCGACCCAGGTGGGGGATAGAACAACATCAAAAATGCAGTGTGGCCTATGCCAAAAACCGTGTGTTGCTAAATAACAACATTACATAATAAAGCACTTCCCAATGCGCGCCAGCAGTGACACAATTCAGCACACTGACTCGCTTGGAGTCATTCGAGAACCTTAGGCGCGAGCCACGTGCGGATGAGTGAGGCCTCGAATTCGAACTGAACGACGAGATCCAATGACATTTTTGTGACGCTGATGAAATATTAGCAACTGAAATGTCAGCAATGTGTTTTGAGTTTGTTGTTTTGTTTTATCGATTTACTTTAGATCTTTGAACCACTGACCCTTGGGGGATAGACGCTTGAAAACCAATCAGACACTGACTTACGCCATCACTGCTGTGCTCAGTGCATATGCAGGGGCGTCCTTTGCCGCTGCCGATAACCTCGGTATTGAAGAAGTCGTTGTGACCGCACAGCGCCGCTCGGAAAATATTCAGAACGTGCCAATCACCATGCAAGCGATGAGCAGCGAGACGCTGAGCCAGCTGAACGTGACCACGATCGAAGACATGGTCAAGTATCTCCCCAACGTCAGCACCGCGACGATTGGACCGGGCCAAGGCAACATTTACATGCGCGGTCTTAGCGTAGGCGCCGGCGGTACTCAGGGTTTAGGTTCCATTGGTAACTACCCTAACGTCGCTGTCTACTTAGACGATCAGCCTACTCAATTGCCAGGCCGTAACTTAGATGTGTACGCAGCCGATATGGAGCGTATCGAAGTATTGGAAGGCCCGCAGGGCACCCTGTTCGGCGCAGGCGCGCAGGCGGGTGTGGTGCGTTACATCACCAATAAGCCAAAGATTGATAAGACAGAAGGTAAGGCGATCATGGGTTACGGCACCACCGCCCACGGTGATCCGAACACAAGCCTCGAAGGCATGCTGAACTTGCCATTGATCGATGGCACCTTAGCGGTACGCGCCGTAGTGTATAGCGACCGTCGCGGTGGCTACATCAACAACCAAGCCAGTACGCTGACCCGTTTCGACACAGACTACCCATGGGCCCATGGATTAAATGACGGCCATGTGCCCACCGATAACGTGGTTGGCAACAACTACGCGATCGCAGGCTCCGCCACCAACCCGCTGACCTATCAGGGCATGCGCCTCTCAGGGCTCTTGAAGATCAACGAAGACTGGGATGTGCTGTTAACGCAGAGCTACCAGAACATGGACGCTCAGGGCGTGTTCTACCAGCAGCCTGTGGGTCTCGAAGGCAACAAGCTACCAACGCTGACCAACACCACCTTCTCGCCAAGCTATGACAAAGATAAGTTTACCAACACAGCGCTCACCGTCAACGGCAAGATCGGTGCCTTAAAGGCAGTCTATAGCGGTGCTTACCTGGTTCGTAACGTCGATCAAGTGCAGGACTACTCTGGCTACGCCCGCGGCGTGTACGGGTACTACTACCAATGCGCTATCGACTACGCGGACTACACGAAGAGCAAGTGCTACAGCCCAGTCACTAACTGGCATGACGTCGAACGTAACACCGTGCAGACGCACGAGTTCCGTTTGACCACCCCAGACGATCTGCGCGTTCGCGCCACCATGGGTCTGTTCTACGAAAAGA
>CAIYVA010000129.1 GCA_903929455.1 uncultured Pseudomonadota bacterium
CAGCAGCATCAATGACGAGACACTGCGTCGTGAGATGCGTCAGCTAGAGGGTGCCTGGCTGTCCAATCAGGCGGTTGATCGCTCCAAGCAGCGTCTACAGCGCTTACCCTTCATTGAGAAGGTGGAGACATCCAATAAGCCTGTCGCTGGAACGCCGGATCTGGTCGACGTTGATTTTGAAATCAAGGAAGGTCTGCCGGGTCAGTTCGGCGGTGGTATCGGCTACTCCGGCATTCAGAAATTTGTATTGAATGCTAATTTCGTGCAGTCAAACTTCTTAGGCTCGGGCGAGCGTATGGCGGTGGATACGAGCATGAGCTTGTATTCGCGCGTGTATACGATATCCAACAGCGATCCCTATACCACGGTAGACGGCGTGTCTCGATCAACCTCGCTGAGCTATCGTACCTCGACGCAATTCGTATCGAACGCGTCGCAGTTCTCCACGAAAATGCTGACACTCGGTCTAAACTACGGCTACCCGATTTCTGAATTTCAGGGATTGCAGTGGGGTTTCTTGGCCTCTCAGGACACCTTGTTAGCGAGTAGTTCTAGTAGCTCGCAGCAATCGATCAACTGGGTTCGTAACAATGGTAATACCTTTCTACAGACAGGTACGTCTGCCGATGGTGGCGGTGGCGTGACCACGTATGACTTTTACGGGACACGATTTGAGACCTTAGAAGCAGTCGCCGGTTGGAGTTATGACAGCAGGAACCGTGCGCTGTTTGCGGATCGGGGCTTACGCGCATCGGTGACGGCTCAGACGACCTTGCCGATCGGCAATGTGCAGTACTTCTCAACCGCTTTTGACTTCTTAAAGTTACAGGCGTTGCCAGCGCACTTTACGTTGGCCTTCAAGGCGCAGGTGGAGTACGGCAATCGACTCGGTAGCACCACGGCGTTGCCGCCTTATAAGATGTTCTACGGCGGCGGTCCTGATACGGTGCGGGGATTCAAAGAGAGCTACTTAGGGCCGCGTGATAATTACGGCAACCCGGCGGGTGGTAACTTGCTGACGGTCTCTAATGTGGAGATTATTTTCCCAACCCCTGAAAAATGGAAGGCGAACGTGCGAGTCAGCGCCTTCTATGACATCGGTAACGTCTTTAGTACCTCAACGCAAAAGTACTTAGGCGCTGACCGACTGACGCCGGTGACTTATAAGTTTAGTTTTAGTGAGTTACGGCGCTCGACGGGTGTCGCCGTACAATGGTTAGCCCCGATGGGTATTTTCAGGTTTAGTTATGCGATTCCGCTGAATACTAATGCCGGAACTGGCATTATCTATGCCGATCAGCGCGAGGGTTTCCAGTTCTCGATTGGTTCGGCGTTTTAATGTTCTCCCTTAAATTTTGACGTTAGGAAGGTTTGATGTCATGCGTATGAATACTCAGTTTTTGGTGGCGGGATTGGTCGCTAGTCTCGCGATGTGCACAACCGCCTTGGCCGATGGCCAGAAGATCGCTGTGGTGGATAGTCAGCGCTTGCTCGCAGAGGCGCCACAGGCGCGTGCTGCGCAAACGACTTTAGAGGCGGAGTTTGGTCCGCGTGGTAAAACGCTAGAGGCTCAGAAGAAAGATTTAGAAGGCCGCGCACAAAAGTTTGAGCGTGACCAGGCGACGATGTCTGAGGCAGAGCGCACCAAGACACAACGTGAGCTGCGCGATACGCAGGTCAATTTTGAGCGTCGTGCCAAGGAGTTCCAAGAGGACGTTCAGTTGCGTCAGAACGAGGAACTACAGAAAGTGCAAAAGTCGATTTATGAATCGGTGCGCGTGTATGGTAAGGCACAAGGCTACGATATCGTACTGGCCGGCGGCGTGATCTATAACGCTGAGGCTGTTGATATCACCCCGCAAGTGCTGTCCAGCCTGCAAGCTAAGGCGTCAGCGCCCGCGGCAGCGGCGCCAGCCAAAAAGTAAAGTCAGGACGAGTGCTAGTGGCTGGCACGACGCTCGGTCAGCTGGCCGCCCGCTTTGGGTTGGCGGTGCATGGCGATCCGGACATCTGCATTGACCGGGTCGCCACTTTGCAGCGCGCGAGCCAAGGAGCGATTAGCTTCTTGGCCAATAGCAAGTACACGGCAGAGCTTAAGACGTGTTTAGCCAGCGCAGTTATTTTAGAGCCGATGGCGCAACGTCATTGGTCGGGTGCGGCACTGGTGACGGATAATCCATACGCGGCGTACGCGCGTATTGCTAGCTACCTGCATCCCACCCCCTCGGTTGCGGCAGGCATCCACTCCACCGCGGTCATTGATGCGAGCGCTCAGATCGCCGCGAGTGCCCACATTGGTCCGTTGGTGGTGATTGGTGCGGGTGCCCAAGTGGGTGAGCGCGTGGTGATCGGTGCCGGGAGCATCGTCGGAGCCGGTGTGTCGCTGGGTGCGGATACGCAGTTGATGCCTCGGGTGACGATTTACCACTCAGTCAGTCTCGGTGAGCGCTGTGTGGTGCATTCCGGTGCGGTCATCGGTGCGGATGGTTTTGGTATTGCTAAGGATACCGATGGCTGGGTTAAGGTGCCGCAACTGGGCTCAGTGCGCATTGGTCATGATGTCGAGATCGGTGCAAATACGACCATTGATCGCGGTGCAGTCGAGGATACGGTCCTCGAGGACGATGTGAAGTTGGATAATCAGATACAAATCGGACACAACGTGCGTATCGGCGCACATACCGCGATGGCTGCGTGCGTGGGTGTGTCCGGTTCAACGACGATCGGTAAGCACTGCTTGAGTGCCGGTGCCGTGGGTATTGCTGGGCATCTGCACATTGCGGATCATGTGGTGGTTTTGGGGCAATCGATGGTAAGCCGCTCCCTAACCGAGCGGGGTGTGTATGCCTCGGGTGTTCCGGTCAGTGAGGCGGGTGATTGGCGTCGAACGGTTGCCCGTTTACGACATTTGGATTCGTTGTTTGATCGTGTGCGCAGCCTCGAGCAGCAGCGCACGTTACCTAGGGGCGAAAAGACATGAGTGCTGACGAAACGACACCGACTGTGCCTTATGGCATGGACATACACGCGATATTGAAGCAGTTACCGCATCGTTATCCTTTTCTCTTGGTGGATCGGGTGTTGGAGATTTACCCCGGCAAAACCATTAAGGCCCTAAAGAATGTCACGGTGAATGAGCCTTTCTTTCAGGGGCACTTCCCTGGTAGGCCCGTGATGCCGGGCGTATTGATCTTGGAGGCGCTTGCGCAAGTGTCCGGTATTTTGGCGTTTCAAACGGCTGGGGTCACGCCGACCGAGGATACGCGCATCTATTTTGTGGGAATTGATTCGGCTAGATTCCGAAAGCCAGTGGAGGCGGGCGACCAGTTAATTCTGCAGGCGACGCTGACACGTGCGCTACGCGGTATTTGGAAGTTCGACACGGAAGCATTGGTCGATGGTCACGTGGTCTGTGCCGCCAACATGATGGTCGCTCCCAAGGACAAGGACTGAATCGAATGAGTCTGATTCACGCCACTGCTGTGATTGACCCGAGCGCGCAGTTGGGTGTCGGTGTCAGCGTCGGCGCCTACGCCATCATTGGTGCGGATGTGCACATTGGTGATGGCTGTGTGATCGGTCCGCATGCGGTCATTTTGGGACCAACCCGCATGGGTCGCGAGAACCGTGTGTGGCAATTCGCCTCCATCGGCGATGCACCGCAAGACTTGAAGTATCGCGGCGAGCGGACCTCACTCGAGATTGGTGATCGTAATCAGTTCCGCGAGTGCTGTACGGTTAGTCGTGGCACGAGCACCGGTGATGCGGTTACCCGTATCGGTAGTGACAACTTGTTTATGGCATACACACACGTGGCGCATGATTGCGTGGTGGGTAGCCATTGCGTGATGGCGAACTATGCGGGGCTTGCTGGTCATGTCGAGTTGGATGATTGGGTGATCTTGGGCGGTTACGCCGGGGTGCATCAATTTTGTAAGGTGGGCGCGCATGCTTTCTTGGCGAACAATGCGACGGCGACGCGCGATGTGCCCCCTTTTCTGATGGTGGCCGGTGCACCGGCGGTGCCGAAGGGTATTAACCTTGAGGGACTCAAGCGTCGTGGTTTCACGCCAGCCCAAGTGAGCGGTGTCAAGGCGGCCTATAAGGCGTTGTACCGATCCGGGCTTAAGCTCAATGAGGCCACAGAAGAGCTCAAGCAGCTGGCGGTCACGGAACCTGTTGTGCAGGCCTTTGTTGATTTCTTGCCGCGCGTTACTCGCAGTCTGGTGCGGTAGTTAGCGTTTCAGATCAGGAGGGGCCGGTAGTGCAACGACCCTGCATCGTCATCGTCGCAGGTGAGACCTCGGGTGACAATCTTGCCGCTGGCTTGATTAAGGCGCTACAGGTGCGCAAGCCGCATTGGCGCTTTGCCGGCATCGCAGGTCCCGCGATGGTCGCTGCTGGCTGTGAAGCGTGGGCTGCCGCTGAGGCGCTTGCGGTCATGGGCCTTTTTGATGTGCTAAGACATCTGCCGCGATTGTTGCGTTTGCGTCGTGGTGTGCTGGCTCGATTGCGCCAAGAGCGACCACTGGCATTCGTTGGTGTGGATGCACCTGAGTTTAATTTAGGCCTCGCCGCGCGTTTGGTGGGTACATCTTTTCCTGTGATCCAGTACGTCAGTCCACAAGTGTGGGCGTGGCGCTCGGGTCGTGTGCGCAAAATGGCTAAGACCTTACAGTTGGTGCTGTGCCTGTTGCCCTTTGAGAAAAAGTTTTATGACGGTCATGGCTTGGCCGCTGATTTTGTTGGGCACCCCTTGGCCGATCGACTGCCGTTGGTGGCTGATCGAGCAGCAGCGCGGCACGCTCTGGCGTTACCGCTGGAGGGTGAGTGGATCGCTTTATTGCCAGGCAGCCGAGTGGCGGAGGTGTTGCGTTTAGCGGATGACTTTGTGGCTGCGGCCGAGCGTCTGACGGTGCTTCGGCCCGACGTGCGCTTCATGGCGCCCATGGCTAATGCGGCCGCACGCCAGGTGTTTGAGGCAGCACTGGCAGCGAGACCCGTGATTGCCGCTAAGGTGACGTTGTTTGATGGTCGCTCGAGTGAGGTGCTGACGGCCTGCAATTGTGTGCTGGTCGCTTCTGGCACAGCGACGCTTGAGACCTTGCTGTGTAAGCGACCGATGGTGGTGGCCTATAAACTCGGGCGAGCGACCGCGTGGTTGGCGCGGCGTCATCAAGGACAATTTCGATCACTCTTTCATCGTTGACCAGGATGACCCGTTTTCGGAATACC
>CAIYVA010000130.1 GCA_903929455.1 uncultured Pseudomonadota bacterium
GACAGCTCAGACCAAGAAAAAATTGAGCCGGTAAGCGCCATCAAGTACGGGTAGAGCGCGGGCTGATTTAATTCGTATATTGGGGTCAGTTGGTTGTTGTAGGGGATTAGCCCGCTGAGGGGCTGTAGAGGGTGATGAGCAATCCATTGGGCGATCCGGACGTAGGTTGGATCGTCGATGTGAAAAGCCTTGGTGAAATTAAATGCGGTCCCAATCAGCCAGCAGCCTAAAATGGTGATGATGGCGAGCCACGTGTCACGACTACGAGTGGACTTCATCTGATCTGCATCCCATGACTGTGCGTAGGAGCTCTACAGGGGTGCCACGGCGTGGCTGAGACTAGGCAGGGCCTACCATCATAGCGCAGCTTGTGTCGATTGGAAGGTTTGTTGCCAGAAGCAGTCTGGTTATGCGCAGGCTCTATAAGTCAAGGCTAGCTCCTCTCGCGTGTAGCAGATGGTGGCTACTTTGTTGACCGTTTATAATCAAATGCGAGAGACTCAGCGCGCGGCATCACGGGTATCCTGTCTGGGCGCATCAAAACAGGCTGATCACTGCTGTGTATCCACTATCTGACGCTCGTACACGGACGGCACCTGCGGAACGAATCGCTGGGCTCGACGGCGTTCGCGCCTTTGCGGTGATTGTCGTTCTTTGGTATCACGCCGAACTGAAGGGTGCACTCGCGGCTGGCTTTCTCGGCGTCGATGTTTTCTTCGTTCTCTCTGGCTTTTTGATCACGGCGTTACTCATCCGCGAGCATGAGCAGTCCGGGCGCATCGCGATTGGGCTATTTTATCTGAGGCGCGCCCGCCGCTTGTTGCCGGCTCTACTGTTGACCGTGCTCTTATCGGCAGTGGCGGCTTTGTTGGTTGCGCCAGATGCGGTGTCACCGTTGCGTGGCGATGTGATCGCGTCACTCGGCTATGTGTCTAACTGGTGGCAAATCTATAGCAATCAGTCTTACTTTGCCTCCGTCGGTCGACCGCCGTTATTGCAGCATCTGTGGTCCTTAGGCATTGAGGAACAGTTTTATGTGCTGTGGCCGCTGACCCTGGCCTTTGTTCTGCGCCGGTCAGCGCGCGCGTGGTTGGCGGCGCTGTGCGTTTTTCTGGCGGGCGCGTCCACTCTTTGGATGGGCTATCTCGCTGTACGCCATGGGTTTCCTGTAGAGGCTGATGCGAGTCGGGTTTATTTTGGTACGGACACCCACGCGATGGGATTGTTTGTGGGCGCGGCGGGTGCTGCGTTGGTCAACCCGTGGCGTGAACAGAGGCCACTCAGTCGTTGGCGTTTGGCAGCTGTTCACTGGGTTGGTTTTGGGTCGCTGATTGCTCTCATCGCGAGCTGTTGTTATTGGCGCGACGACACGGAGGTTTTGTACCGTGGCGGCTTCTTACTGGTCTCTGTTTTGTCGCTGGTGCTGATTCTCTCAGCAAGCGTGCGCGGTTCCTCGCTTGAGAGATTATTTAATACACCGCTGGTGGTGTGGCTTGGTACACGCTCTTACGGGCTCTATTTATTCCATTGGCCGGTATTCGCACTCCTGAGACCAGAGATCGATGTGCCGTTTGGCGGCTATGGCTGCTTTGTCGTGCGCATAGTGACGGTCTGTCTGTTGACGGAATTGTGTTATCGCTACGTGGAGCGACCTATTCGCTCGGTGCATTTTTGGCCGCTCGCGGGTCGAGAGAGAAAGCGCGTTGGGGTCACAGGCGTGCTGGCTGCTCTGTGCTTTATTACGGTGGCCACACTTTTATACACAACGAGCGCGCCTAGCGGCTCGGTGCCTAGTGATGTGGCTGCGGCATTGGGGGTGGGGGTCAATGGAGTGCCACCGAGTGCCTTGTTGGTGAGTGCTAAGCCACCTGATTTCGATGAGGATGAGGCAGGTTCTGGTGCCGATGCCCCTGTCGGTGCGAGACGATTGTCCTCACCCGATGTGTTCGGTGAATCTCGTTGGGTGCTGGCGCTTGGGGATTCTGTGTTTTTAGGGGCGGCGCGCGCCTTTCAGAATGCCATCGATCATGTGCAGGTGGATGCGCAGGTAGGTCGGCAGGCGCGGGATATGGTGGTGCGGCTTGCGCAGTTAAGGGATGGTGGACTGCTTGCGCCGCAGGTGGTCATTCATCTGGGGACCAACGGCTATGTGACAGAACAGCAGGCACAGCGGATTTTGGATGCGCTGGCTGATCGCGAACGCGTCATTGTGGTGAATGCGAGTGCGCCGCGCCGCTGGGTGGATGACAACAATGCGATGCTACGTCGTGTGGTGCAGGGGCGGGCTAATGTTGTGTTATTGGATTGGCAGCAGTTAGCAGAGGGCCATGCGGACTATTTCGTGTCTGATCGCGTTCATCTAACGCCGATCGGCTTAAAAGTGTTGTCGCGAGAGATTTGCTTGCTGGGTGGTTTTAAAGCGCCGCAGCGCTTGCCGAATTTCGACGGAGATCGGCTGCCTGAGGATGTGATCGTGACGGTGCTGGGTGCTGAGCAAAGCGACCCTGGCAATGCCGGCGCGGCCGAAGGCGTTGATGAATTATTGGAAGGTGGTGTTGCGCGGGCGTCTGGATTACCGAGAAACGATAAGCCGATGGCGCCTGATCGTTATTGGGATCGAATCGCTGACTGTGAGACCGGCGGTAACTGGGGGCGGGTCTCACGATTCGGCGGTGGACTCGGTATGTATGTGGGGAGTTGGGCCACGTATGGTGGCGCAGAATTTGGTGAAAACCCGGGCAATGCAACCCGAGATCAGCAGATCCTGGTGGCTAACCGCCTGTC
>CAIYVA010000131.1 GCA_903929455.1 uncultured Pseudomonadota bacterium
ACGGCGCCGTAGGCTTCAAGGCCGGCTAAATAGGCGTAGCGCAGGAACGGAACGCCACCGTGATCTAAGGCATTCCAATCCGCTGCCGCGATCGTGGTGAGCGCATGCTCAACTCGTGACTGAAGGTTCAACCGTGAACCCCCTGCACGCGACGCTCACGGGCCACTGTCGATTCGTTCGAGATAGCGATCGGCGTCAAGGGCTGCCATACAGCCGGTGCCCGCCGAGGTGATGGCCTGACGGTAGGTGTGATCAGCCACATCGCCCGCGGCAAAGACGCCGTCGATACTGGTGGCCGTGGCATCGCCATCGAAGCCACTTTTGACCGTGATGTAGCCGCCTTTCATCGCCAGTTGACCTGCAAACAAGCTGGTGTTTGGGGTGTGACCGACTGCGATGAATACGCCCATCAGTGGGATGTCTTGCGTGGCGCCACCGCTGGTTGGCGCGATCCGGATGCCGGTGACGCCGCTGGCGTCGCCCAAAATATCGTCGACCGCGTGGTTCCAAATAATCGTAACCTTGCCGGCACGTTGCCGTTCAAACAAACGGTCCTGTAGTATTTTTTCGGCTCTGAACTGGTCTCGACGGTGGATTACCGTGACATGCTCAGCGATGTTACTCAGATAGAGCGCTTCCTCGACGGCGGTATTGCCGCCGCCGACCACACACACCCGCTGACCACGGTAGAAGAAGCCATCGCAGGTTGCGCAGGCCGAGACACCTTTGCCGCGAAAGGTTTCCTCGGCAGGCAGGCCTAAGTAGCGCGCCGAGGCGCCGGTGGCGATGATCAGCGCGTCCGTGGTGTACACGCCGCGATCACCGACCAAGCGGAAGGGGCGTACGTTTAAGTCCACCTCATTCACGTGATCTTCCATGATCTCGGTGTTAAAGCGTTCCGCATGGCGCCGCAGTCGCGCCATCAGATCCGGGCCTTGTAGGCCTTCGACGTCCCCAGGCCAGTTATCGACCTCGGTGGTCGTCATTAATTGACCACCCACCTCCAGTCCCGTCACCATCAGTGGGTGGCGGTTGGCGCGACTGGCGTACACCGCGGCGCTGTAGCCTGCGGGTCCGGAGCCTAAGATCAGCAGACGAGTGTGGCGAGGCGTCGACATGGGTCTTACTCTTTCCGTTAAAAGGGGTGACAGCGTGAGGTGCCATGGTATGAAAAAACGGTGGCGGATGGGTAGCAAAGCGCATCGGAAGTCTGGCTTAGTTACGACGCCAGACGTATCATAGGCTTAAGCTTGTTTTTTCGTTTAGGGCATCAACTTGGCTGACGTAAAACTCGGGAAATCATCGCGTGTTGCGCAAACGGTGGCCGCTGTGGTCGCGCGCGGTCTGCGCGAGGGTGCGCTTTTGGCTTTCAGTGCGCTGGCGCTGGTGTTGCTGTTGGCGCTGATCACGTTCAACTCCTCAGACGGAGGATTCACCTCCACCGGTGACTCGGGCCCGATTCATAATCTCATCGGCCCGGTTGGCGCTTGGATCGCCGACGTGTTCTTGGTGTTATTTGGCGCACCTGCTTTTTTGTTTCCGGTGATGTTAGCCATTACGGGGTGGTTGCTCTACAAGCCCACGCAGGCTGCGGATCGCATCGCACGAACGACCTTGGCTTTCCGCTCAGCAGGCTTCGCGCTCACCTTGGCGTGTAGTGCCGGCATGGCGACCTTGCATTTTTTAGCACCCACCTATACGCACAGCGCCGGCGGTATTTTGGGCAAGGTGGTCGGTGATGGCTTGGCGCACGGTGTCGGTTATTTAGGCGCTACCTTGTTGCTATTGAGCGGTTGGTTTGCCGGCGTTGGGCTGTTTGCTGGCGTGTCTTGGTTGACCGTGATGGATGTGATCGGCCATCGGCTCGTGCTCGCTTATCGATGGGTGGTCGCCTATTTTGCGTCGCGCCGAGATCAGACGGTGGGTCGTGAGCAAAAGGCTGCGCGGCAAGTGGCGGTGCGTGAGGAAAAGAAAAAGGTCGAGGTCAAGACGCCACCGCGTATCGAAGCACCTTTGCCGGTGATTGAGAAGAGTGCTCGGGTAGAAAAAGAGCGACAGAAACCGCTGTTCGACAAGGTAGCGGCCAGTGAGTTACCCCCCTTGAGCCTGTTGGATGACGCCGGTGAGCGACCACCCGGCTATTCCGCAGAGACGCTCGAGGCCATGTCGCGGTTGGTCGAAATCAAATTGCGTGACTTTGGTGTAGAGGTAGAAGTCGTTGCAGTGCATCCGGGGCCTGTGGTGACGCGCTTTGAGTTGCGGCCAGCGCCTGGTGTGAAAGTCAGTCAGATTTCAGGGTTGTCTAAAGACATTGCGCGCGCGCTCTCTGCCATCAGTGTGCGAGTGGTGGAAGTGATTCCAGGTAAGAGCGTCGTCGGTCTTGAGATTCCAAATGAATCACGAGAGATGGTGACACTCGGTGAGATCATTAAATCGAAGGCCTATGACGATGTGAACTCGCCGCTGGCCATCGCCTTAGGCAAAGACATTGCCGGCCATCCTGTGGTGGCGGATCTACAGAGAATGCCGCACCTGTTAATTGCAGGCACCACCGGTTCCGGTAAGAGTGTGGGTATCAACGCGATGGTGTTGTCGCTGCTTTACAAGGCGACCGCAGATCAAGTGCGATTGATCATGGTCGATCCAAAGATGCTTGAGTTGTCAGTGTACGAGGGTATTCCGCACCTGCTGACGCCGGTGGTGACCGACATGAAGCAAGCCGCCAATGCCTTGCGTTGGTGTGTGGCTGAAATGGAGCGCCGCTACGTCCTGATGTCCGCACTCGGTGTGCGAAATTTAGGTGGCTATAACAATAAGGTGGCCGCAGCGCGTGCTGCGGGTAAACCCATCCCCGATCCGGTGCTGCAGCGAAAATTGCAGGCGGGCGACATCAGTCTTCTGGACTCCACCGGCAATGTGCCTAACTGCGTGCCGCTACCGCACATCGTCGTGGTCATCGACGAGTTGGCTGACCTCATGATGGTGGTGGGTAAGAAAGTGGAGGAGCTCATTGCGCGTCTCGCGCAGAAAGCGCGCGCCTCTGGCATCCATTTGATTTTGGCGACGCAGCGGCCGTCCGTCGATGTGATCACGGGCTTAATCAAAGCCAATATCCCGACGCGTATCGCCTTTCAGGTGTCAGCAAAGGTGGATTCGCGCACCATCTTGGATCAAAGCGGTGCGGAGTCACTGCTCGGTCACGGCGATATGTTGTATCTGCCACCAGGCACCTCTGTGCCGACGCGCGTCCATGGTGCATTCGTGTCAGATCAGGAAGTGCATCGTGTGGTGGATGCCTTGCGTGGCGGTGAGCCCAATTATATCGAAGAGATTCTCGAGGGGCCGCGTGGACCCATTCCAGGGCTTGATCCGATCGATGGGGATGGCGAGGGGGCGGATGCCGAGCAGGACCTGCTGTATGACCAAGCCGTAAAGATTGTCGCCGAGAGCCGCAAGGCTTCTGTCTCCGGTGTGCAACGACGGCTTAAAATCGGCTACAACCGCGCCGCTCGATTGGTGGAGAGTATGGAAGCGGCCGGCCTAGTGGGTCCCCTACAGTCCAATGGGTCGCGCGAAGTGTTACTACCGCCGGTCCGTGACGAGTAGCTGTGCGTCGCCTCTTTGTGCTTGTGTGGACTGTGCTCTGCCTACCTTGGCTTGGCGCATCGGCGCTCGCAGCAGATGCGCAAGCGGCCGCAGCCCGTGTCGATCGGGCTCTTCTGGCCTTAACCGCGGTGCGCGCGGAGTTTGTGCAAGAGATCACGGTCAAGGAGGGCGCTAAGCCTGAGCGGGCGGTGGGTACCTTGTGGCTACGAAAGCCTGGCCGCTTTCGTTGGGAATACAGTTCGCCGCAACAACTGATCGTATGCGACGGAGAGCGTCTGTGGCTGTATGACGCTGATCTTGCCCAAGTCACCGTACGGAAGATTCAGCAATCGTTATCGCAAACACCCGCGATGTTGTTAGCCGGTCAGGCGCATGTCACTGACGGCTTTCGGGTCAGCGAGGGTGGGCAGCTCGATGGGCTTGTCTGGAGCGTATTAACCCCGAAAAACAATGACACCGATTTTAAAGAAATCCGCATGGGGTTTGTCGGCGATAGTCTGACCCGATTGGAGTTTGTGGATAAACTCGGAAGCCGTACGCGCCTGGAACTCAAAAATATGCAGCGCCATTTGGCCTTGCCGGATAGCCTGTTTACTTTCACAGCGCCCGCAGGCGTGGATGTGATCGGTCAGGCGCCGTAGTCTCGAGCCAGTGGTGAGCACGCCCACCTATCGTCCGCTCGCTGATCGCATGCGACCGCAGTCGCTCGATGACTTCGTCGGGCAAAGCCACCTACTGGGCAGCGGTAAGCCGCTGCGTCGTCTGATCGAGGGAACGAGCCTACACTCCATGATTTTGTGGGGCCCGCCAGGGACTGGTAAGACCACGTTGGCGCGCTTGGTGGCCCATACGGCCAAAGCAGAGTTTAAGGCGCTGTCGGCGGTGCTGGCAGGTGTCAAGGACATTCGCGTCGTGGTAGAGGACGCGCAGACGCGGCGTCTAGCCACCGGACAAGGTACCGTGCTTTTTTTAGATGAAGTGCACCGCTTTAATCGCTCTCAGCAAGATACGTTCTTACCCTACGTAGAAGATGGCACGTTGTTGTTCATTGGCGCCACCACGGAGAATCCGTCCTTTGAAGTCAACAGTGCGTTGCTGTCACGCGCACGTATTTATGTACTTAAGAGTTTGCAAGCGACCGAGCTTGAGGCGTTATTGGATCGCGCGTTGGCTGATCCGATCAGCGGTCTCGCAGGGCGCGTAGCCATTGAGGCCGATGCGCGAAGTTTGCTCGCGCAAGCCGCTGATGGCGACGCCCGCCGTGCACTGAACTTATTGGATGTCGCGGCCGATCTGGCGAGTGCTGCGTCGACACCTGCCGTCATCACGGTGGCGGTGGTCGCAGATGTGGCTGAGGGCAGCTACCGCCGCTTCGATAAGGGGGGTGATCAATTTTATGATCAGATCTCTGCCTTGCATAAGTCGGTGCGTGGCAGTGACCCGGATGCGGCGCTTTATTGGCTGTGCCGTATGCTCGATGGGGGATGCGATCCGCGCTATATCGGCCGCCGTGTGCTCCGTATGGCGAGCGAAGACATTGGCAATGCCGACCCCCGCGCGTTGGCTTTGGCCTTAGACGCGTGTGAGGTCTTTGATCGACTGGGAAGCCCGGAGGGCGAACTGGCGATCGCGCAGGCGGTGGTCTACTTAGCGGTAGCGCCTAAGAGCAACGCCATCTACACGGCCTTTAAGGCCGCCCGCGCTGATGCTGAAAGCAAGGGGTCTTTGCCTGTTCCCCTAGCGATTCGCAACGCGCCAACCCAGACCTTGAAAACACTGGGCCATGGGGCAGGCTACCGTTATGATCACGACGCGCCCGATGGTCACGCGGCAGGTCAACGGTATTTTCCAGATGAGATGAAGCCGCAGACCTATTATGATCCGCCTGCGCGTGGTCTTGAAATCAAGATTCGTGAGGCCTTGGCGCGCCGCCGTGGCAGCCCACCCCTGACTAGCCCCTGAGGATACTGTGCTCGACCCAAAATTACTGCGTAGCGATGCGCTCGAGGTGGCCGCCAATCTAGCGAGACGTGGTTTCGTGCTGGATGTGGGTGCGCTTGGCGCGCTGGAGGAGCGTCGCAAAGAGAATCAAATTAAAACAGACGCCTTGCGTGCTGAGCGCAATGCGCGCTCTAAAGCCATCGGTCAAGCGAAGGCGCAGGGCAAGGATGTGGCTGCGTTGATGCAAGAGGTGGAGTCGCTCGGTGATCAATTGAGTCTTGCCGAGCACGCGCTTCAAGCGGTACAAGCAGAGGTCGACGCACTGGCGCTCGAGTTGCCAAATTTGTTACACCCATCCGTGCCGGATGGCGCGGATGAGAGTGCGAATGTGGAAGTTAGGCGGGTCGGTGAGATCCCCACGTTCTCATTCACAGCCAAGGATCATATCGCGCTGGGTGAGGGCCTGGGGTTGCTCGATTTTGATGCCGCAGCACAGTTGTCAGGTGCGCGTTTTAGTGTGATGACCGGTGGCTTAGCGAAGTTACACCGCGCGTTGGCGCAGTACATGTTGGATCGACATACCGAGCAACATGGCTATCAAGAGGTGTATGTGCCCTATCTGGTGTCACGCGAGACCCTCACAGGGACCGGACAGCTGCCGAAGTTCGAGCAGGATTTATTTAAGCTTGGTGGCGAACGTGAGCTGTTTTTGATTCCAACGGCAGAGGTGCCGCTCACCAACTTGGTGCGTGATCAGATCCTCGATGCGCACAGCTTGCCGCGTCGTTATGTAGCACACACGCCGTGTTTTCGCTCTGAGGCAGGCGCTGCCGGCAAAGACACACGCGGTCTGATTCGTCAGCATCAATTTGATAAGGTGGAGATGGTGCAGGTGGTCACGCCTGACCAGTCCTATGACGCCTTAGAAGCCATGACGGCGCACGCCGAGGCAATTCTCGCAGGTCTTGGCTTGCCGTATCGAGTGCTCGCTCTATGCGCAGGCGATATTGGCTTTGGTAGTGCCAAGACCTACGACCTAGAGGTATGGCTACCGGGGCAGGGTAAGTACCGGGAGATTTCCTCGTGCTCCAACTGTGACAGTTTCCAGGCGCGGCGCATGCAGGCGCGCTTTAGAAATCCCGCGACCGGGAAACCGGAGTTAGTGCACACCCTGAATGGCTCAGGCGTGGCGGTTGGGCGCGCCTTGGTGGCGGTGCTTGAGAACTATCAGCAGGCGGATGGCAGTGTGCTGATTCCGGCTGCATTACGACCTTATTTGTCCGGATTAGAGCGTCTTTCCGCCACATAGGTCGCCATTCCGGCCTTGGCTTTGCTACAGTGCCGCCGGACCGTAGCACCTGTGATTTCGGAGAGGTGGCAGAGCGGTTGAATGCACCGGTCTTGAAAACCGGAGACCCTTTACGGGGTTCGTGAGTTCGAATCTCACCCTCTCCGCC
>CAIYVA010000132.1 GCA_903929455.1 uncultured Pseudomonadota bacterium
CGGCCGCGGCTTGTGCCGCGGCCGCCACCGTCTCTTGGTTCGCTAAAGACTGCAACGAACTGCGTGACGTCCCTTTTGGACTGGTGTCAGCAGATCCGCACCCTGCCAAAATGAATAGGGCAAAAACCATACATCGAGTAGCGACGCATCGACTCATGGCGCTTGACTACTGGCGGGCAAGCGCCCAAGAAAATCATGGAAGTAGACACCGATCTCGGTGATTCGATCATTCATACGGTGGTCAGTATCCAGAATATGCAAAATGGCCTGATAACTGCGCGCAAAACGGATGCTGTGATCTACCGGCACAACATCATCACGCCAACCATGCACGATGGTAATCGGACAAGGCGCTGGCACGGGGGTTCGCTCAACGAATCCCGGCATATAGAAGGCAGGCGCCATCAAAAAAAGACCCACCGCCCGCCGCTCACTGGAGCAGGCCGTACACACGTGCCCACCCATGCTAGAGCCGACCAGCACCAAGGACCCGGCGAAGTCAGGCTCATAAGCCATCAATCGGCTCACACGATCGTCCGGCGAATCCAACCCCTGATAATCCACCGAATCAACCGCCCAACCGGCCTCACGGGCGATGGCCGCAAGGGCCACAATCTTTGTGCCCCACGGACCTGACTCTTTGCCATGTGAGAACACGACACGTCGGTTCATCCGCCCCCCCTATCATCAAACACGAGCTTAACAGCGCTGACGACCCCACAGCAGAGCATCCAGAGAGGTCGACTGCGCCAGTCGCACGCGTCCATTGTTAACCACCACCCCTTCCGCACTCAGTCGTCGGCACTGCTGCTGATACGCCTCACCCTCTCTAGGCAGAGACAAGCGCCCACCCGCACCAACCACGCGATGCCAAGGCAACTGTAAATCAGGCGATGCGATACGTAGTGCGTAGCCGACCTGACGAGCGGATCGACCGAGACCCGCACGCTCAGCAATCGCTCCATAGGTCGTGACCTGACCCTTAGGCAACGCCGCGACCACACGCCAGATGGCCACCACGGCAGGATTGGGATGCAGATGGTCAGGAATCCGACGCGCCATACGCCCTCCGCCACAGGCCTGATCTTAGGCGGTGAGCCTACCAGCAGAGGCTTCCGATGCCACCGGAGCGCGCCTAGCCTGCGCAAGAATGCTTTTTACTCGATCGAATCCCACTGGATTTATACGACTGCCGGTGGCCTCTTGCGTGAGCACCCAGCAATGCCAATCATCTGCACGCTCAGCCGCAAATCCAAATAACACGTGGACTGAGTGGGGCTCATCCGCGCGCTGCAAGCGCTCGTCACAGACCGCCACCCAATTAGGCCCCTCTGCGCTGGGCGCAAAGGCACCGTCAGCCGCCAGCGATCCCAAAAAATCAGCCACCTGACCATGGACCCGCTGGGAGAGCGCCGGACCCGCCTGCTCAAAAACAACCCAGCGTGTCCCTCGCTCAATACTGCTCATTACAAACAAAGCCAAACGCTTCGCACTGAGATAGCGCCATGCACTGGTCGGCGTGCGTAAGCCACCGAGGGTGCGTGCTGGTAATGGTTGGCGAGCGCGAACGGTCGTAAAGGTATTGAGACCCGCTTGCGCTAAGCGCTCCCGCCACTCATCACTCACCGCACAGATAGGCCTAAGCCCGGGCCGTAAGGGCGCATCTTCTGCTTCGCCGGCCACCCAAAAAGGACACTCGGTCTGTAGTCGAGACAACATGCCGGCGGCAGCGGCACCCGGTGCAAACGGCTGGAAACTGGCGCGTAACCGGTCGTAAGCCTGAATCCACGGAAAGTACATGAGCGCATCATCCGTCACCAAGTCAACATGACGCATGCCCTCCGCCGCATCCTGCGGCGAAGCCCACTCAATCGGTGGATCAACAATCAACAGGGCGCGACGATTACGGCAAATGCGTGCAGCAATCAAGCGAATCCCAGGTCCCACCGCGTGATCACGCGACAAGGGGGGGACGTACAAAAAGTTAAAAGGCACTTCCGCTCCAAACGCGAATAGTCCTGTGCCTTCCGTCGCTGACCCAATCACATCATAGTCAGTGAGTGGCGCGCCATCATCACCGTCCGGGTTAGAGGACACATAAGCAGACACCAGTCGACCGTCAGACCGTGAGGTCGTCAAAGGCCGCTCATCGGAGGCTGTTTTCAACCTAACTAGGGCTGACTCGGCGATCAAAAACCCCACATAGCGCGGCGAGCTCGGATCAACCGATGCGCGGGTGTAAATCTCTTGATCCTCAATATGTTCTTGACCCGGCGCTCGCACCCGCTGAACCACCAAATTAAAGGAATTTTCGTCAGCTGAGGCGATGTTGTCGTAATCAACCGCCACCCTCAGGAATTCACGGGTGCCCGGACATAGCGCCTCTAGGTGCCACGCCTTGGCGCTCTGGGTGGGCAACGTAATGGTCGCGGCACGACCGCCGTTGATGACGCGCACCACGCACGCGCACAGACCGCCGTTCTCGAAAAAGTGCTCAATGGCGTACGACAGCGGCGCTGGTTGCCACAACCCACCAAAAACGGCCTGATAATCACTGAATGAACGCAGGGTGACCGATTCATTGACCGGGCCGCGAAGCGTACGACCAATAAAAGCGACGGTGGCGGTATCAGCCCGGGCGATGCGCTCACCCCCGGTGATCTCTTCTGCGACGTGAATACCAACGGTCATGTATACGCCGTGCCCGCCTGATACAACAGAGCTGAGCGTAGCACACGGCTTCAACGCCATTCAAATGCAAACAAGGATTAAGTGGCTGAACGATCTCGTTTTTCAGCGATCACAGCCGCATACAGCGCCACAAGGCGCTCTGCCATGGCTGTCGCCGACCATGCAGTCGCATCACTGGGCGCCGCTGCCGCCAATTGCTGGCGCAACGTCTTGTCGCTCAGAACGCACGTCACGGTACTCGCAAATCCATCCACTTCATCGGGCGCGATCAGCGCGCCACGCACGCCCTTCAACACATCGGCTGTGCCCATCACGGCGGTGGATACCACCGGCACGCCCAGGGCCAACGCCTCCATCAGCACCAGCCCTTGGGTCTCCGTACGGCTCGCAAACACAAAGGCATCACCCGCTCGATAACAATCCAACAGCGCCGTCGCGCGATCCAAGTTGCCAACAAACAGCACCTGCTCAGTCAGCTGCCACTCACGAACGAGACTCTTAAGATGTTCCCGTGCGGGGCCTTCACCCGCGATCACCAGCAAGACATCAGGCACTGAACGCTTAATGACCACGAGTGCTCGCAGGATAAAATCGATGTTTTTCTCAAAAGCGACCCGCGAAACATGCACCAACACCGGCCGATCAAGGCCAATGCCCCATTGCGTCCGAAATCGCTCGCCTAGCCCACCTGTAAACTGCGCAACATCGATGCCCGTGGGCAACACCTCCGCCCGAACGCCGACACCGTAACCACGCAAAACCGCCATCATCTGCTGTGAGGGCACCACCAACGCGTCAACTGCCTGACACTGCGACACGCTCAAGCGACGGGCACCTAAGCGAAGCAGCGCTTTAGGCAGAAATGGCATGTAGTGATGCAAGTACTCTTCGAAAAAGGTGTGGTACGTTTCTACCACAGGCACCTTTAAACGCCGGGCCAACGCCAATCCTGCGTAATGAGCAACAAATGGCGTATGAATGTGCACCACATCAAATTGCTTGGCCGCCAACTCATCCGCTAGCGCCATGGTTTGGCGATAACTAATCAAGCGATCTTCGGGATCACGAGGGACCGGCCGCGACTTAATGCGAATCAGATCTGGACCCGACACATCATTCTCACCATAAGCAGGTGCCAGCAGTACGCTGTGATGACCTAATTCAGCCAAACTCTGCCGGAAGGTGGCGATTGACGTAGAGACGCCGTTGACACGAGGCGCGTGGACATCAGAGACCATTAAAATACGCATGTCATCCGTATCCTTAAGAAACGCTTTACGCACCGTAGTGCGCTGACGTGACCGACAGATGACATTTTTATCTCACTCTGATGACACAACCGCAGTAACGGAGCCTGCGGATCGCTTTCCTAGCTTGGCAAAGGCCGCCACTTACACGATAGGTTCACGCCGCAGTCAAGGCCTCGTCATATAGGCCACCTAAGATAGCGCTTAGCACTGAAGGCTTATATTTTTCAGGGCTCACCGCTCACTCCATCCCCAGTGACCGGGTGTTGTGCTGAACCGGCGTTTGCCGGTTCAGTTTTTTCTATTCTCGTGCGGCACCGGACTATTTCCAAGCGAAACGGCCGCTGTTTCACGGTCACCCAGCATCTCTTGATACTGCTTCTCATCAGCCAAAGAGACAGCACCTTGCACCCAGGTGGCGCCTATGGGCAAACGATTGAGCACGCGATGCGCGGACGCGAGCGCCGTCAACAAAGTGGCTTGATCTTTTTTTATAATATCGACCGGCACAGCACGTGGTGCTTTCATTAAGGCCTGTGCCAACGTCCAATCGACCAGTTGCGAATCGACCGGCGCATGGCCCAACACAGGCTTCTGGGTGATTCGCTTACGCAACGCGCTTAAATCATGCGTACCTTTGCGGTGATCATCTTCCAAAGCCTCATAGGCCTGCAACAGTAACGTGTCCCCCTGCCAGCCAAACAAAACGGGTTGATTGACAATCCTGACCGGCGTGCCAACCGGAACGAGGTCATACAAACGCTCGATATCCTCTGGGTATAGGCGCACGCAGCCATGACTTGAGCGCATGCCCACGCCATAGGGCTTATTGGTGCCATGAATGAGATAGGAAGGCCAGCCCAAGCGGAACAAGCGATTCCCCAAAGGGTTATCAGGGCCAGCAGGCACCCGCGCCGGCAGCCGCTCGCCGTCCTCAAGATGCTCTCGTCGCACGGACACGGGCGGAATCCATACCGGGTCCTTCTCGCGCGCAGTGACCCGCGTGACGCCTTCTGGGGTACGCCAACCAACACGACCAATGCCAATCGGATGGGTGATCACCACCTGAGGAGCGCCTGGCGCGTGCTTGGGGTAATAAAATAGCCGCATCGCTGCCACGTTAATCACCACACCCTCATGCGGTGCGTCGGGCAACACAAACTGAGTCGGTAGAATCACTTCGTGTGCAACACCCGGTGACCACGGATCCATGGTGGGATTGGCGAGCGCTAACTCATCAAAACCGATATTAAATCGTCTGGCGATATCAGGCAGAGTGTCATCAGCACCCGCCCACGTCATCTGCAATAGCCCCACCACCGTGTCTTGAGTCAACACAAAGCGATGACTCGCAACCGCTTGCGGAATCGGGGCTGTCACACGATCTTGAGTGTGATCACTCACAGGTGCCGTGCCTGAGGGGGGCCGCAAGGGCGCACAACCCGCTAGCAGTAGCACGAAGCAAACCCGCCAACGACGAGCGCCGCTAATCACGAGGCTTACAGGATAATCGGTCGATCAGGCAGTTCATTGCCCGCACGACCCGATTCAGGAAAGTGCTTGGCGATCAGCGCCGCTACCCCTTGGACACCGGCCAGCGCACCTTGCGCCCAATTTCCTTGTCGGAAATCAGCCTCCATACGCCGACACACGTGAGCCCACTCATCAGCCGTCACCAACCCGTTAAAGCCGCGATCAGCGACAATCTCAACAGCATGATCAGCGAACAAAATATAAATCAGCACCCCATTATTGGCTTCGGTATCCCACACACGGGCCACGCCAAACACTTCGATGGCGCGTTGTCTTGGCGTCTGACCAGAGAGGATGGCCCGCTCGTGCAAGTCCGTCTCAATCACCACCTCGATCTCACCGCAATGACTGGCCTCAGCGGCATTCACAACCGCCTCAATACGATCTAAGACCTCCGGCGTGAAACGCTTTTTTACCGTGCGGCGCGTGATGAGCCAATGTCGAATGAGTCGCTGCCAACGCGCCATGGGTCACCAACTCCCTGAGGCGCCGCCGCCCCCAAAGCCACCACCGCCACCACCAAATCCGCCGCCGCTGTCACCACCAAATCCGCCGCCGCCAAAACTGCCGCCGCCTAGGCCGCCGCCGTAACCACCCAAACCGCCCATGCCCAGCCCGCCACCGAGGCCTGCCATCAGCGACAAGACAGCGCCGGCAACACCTGCCAGCACCGCCACAAACGCCCCGCCGACCAACAAAAAGGCCACGCCGCCGGCAATGCCGCCCGTCGCCAAGGCGCCCAAAGGTCGCCCCAAGATACTGCGCAACAGCGGCCCTACCACGAAGCCAATCATCAGCAGGATGACGAGCACCGACTGAACACCCCCACCGCTTCGCCGGCCGTGAGCGGTCGTGGCGGGGGGCGGCAAAGGCTCGCCTTGTACCAAGCCAATCAGTCGATCAACGGAATGATCGATCCCCTCATAGAATCGACCCGCACGAAAATAAGGCTTCAGATACTCGTCCATGACTCGATTGGACGCCAAGTCAGTAATCGCCCCCTCTAAGCCGCGACCGACTTCCACGCGCATTCGGTGATCTTGCGTGGCGATCAACAAGATGACCCCATCATCCACACCCTTGCGGCCTAATTTCCAGGCGTCGGCTACCCGGATAGAGTACTGAGCGATGTCCTCTGGCTGTGTGGTCGGAACAATCAACACGGCAAGTTCACTGCCCTTCGCTGCCTTGAGAGCCAGGAGCTTCTGTGACAACGCCGCTTGTTCGACAGGCGACAACGTGCCCGTCAGATCAGTGACGGCTTGTGGCGGCGGAATCGCCACCTCAGCCGCCACCGCCAAACGCGCCACACCACACCAGCAGGCCGCCAAGACCACGGCGACCGACAGGCAATAGCGCAACGCGGGCACAGGACTCACTTAGTTAGGCTTTGCAGCGGGCGCGCCAAAATCAACACTGGGTGGCTTAGCAATCACCGCTTCATTTTCGACTGAAAAATTAGGCTTGACGGCATAGCCAAACATCTTTGCAGTCAGATTAGAAGGGAATTGCCGAATCTGTACGTTGTAATCCTGCACCGACTGAATGTAACGGTTGCGCGCCACCGTAATGCGGTTTTCAGTCCCCTCTAGCTGCGCTTGTAGGTCACGAAAATTCTGATCGGATTTCAGTTGTGGATAGTTCTCAGAGACCACCAACAAACGCGACAAGGCACCTGACAACTCACCCTGAGCTTTCTGAAAGTTTTTGAGCGACTGCGCATCGCCCGCGTCCACTTTGACCTGCGTCGCCTTAGCGCGCGCTTCGGTCACGCCAATCAAGACACTCTGCTCTTGTTGTGCGTACCCTTTGACGGTGTTCACCAAATTGGGGATTAAATCCGCACGACGCTGGTACTGGTTCAATACCTCGGACCAACCAGATTTGGTCTGCTCGTCAAGCACCTGAATACTGTTGTAACCACAACCCGATGCCATAGCGGCCATAACAGCCAAAACGGGGAATCTCAATAAACGAACCCATGATCTCATAGCGCCTCCTCACAGCCAGCCGGACTGCCTGATACTATATGGGTTAGATTGTCCGCCAATACAAGGGCATTGGTGTGAATTTTATCCGCCCTCGGAAATCCAATCCCACGCGTGGGAACCCAAACCCTGCACCGGTTACACTAAAGACAAGCAAACCCGCGCGCGTAGCGAATGAGAGGCTCCTATGGGGCGCTGGCGACCACCGACCCGACCCGGGTCACAGTACATCACCTTAGAAGGTGCGAATCGACTGCGCGTCGAGCTTGATACGCTTTGGCGTATCGAGCGCCCGCAAGTCACGCAAGCGGTGAGTGAGGCAGCCGCTCAAGGTGATCGCTCTGAAAACGCAGACTACATCTACGGTAAGCGACGCTTACATGAGATTGATCGCCGAGTGCGGTTCTTGCGAAAACGATTAGATGGCATGGTGGTGGTTGACCAGCCACCCACCGACCCTCAGCGCATTTTTTTCGGCGCCTGGGTCACGGTTGAAGATGCGAAAGGAGAGGAACGGCTGTACCGCATTGTGGGGCCGGATGAATTTGATATGGACCCAAACTACATCAGCCTCGATGCGCCGCTAGGGCGTGCCCTACTCGGCAAAACACTCGATGATGACATCACACTGCAACTCGCGGACGGGCAAAAGACGCTGACCATCACCGCCATTCGCTACACCACAGAGTAATCCAGCCCACTACCAGAGCGCTGCAATGACCTTATTGACACTGTCTCTATAGAGCCGTTGACGCCCTCCTCTGGATGACTCGAACTGTGCAACCAAAAAACAAAAACTCACCCACTTATTCCGCGATCGCTTTAGAAACGTTTCTTAAGCGACATACAAATACGTTGCCTCTAACGGACGCAGGGTCTACTCAGTGGCTTGCACATGGCTCTCCCCATCGTCTAGATATCTTGGAGCCGATGAACGGCGGCGTCTATGCGAGCGCTCATCTGATCGCATCGTTTTTTCTAGGACTGAGACACTTACTTCCCGACAAAACCGTTCATTGGGGCTCGTATCAACTGCGCTCGGGAGAGACGCGCTACTTCGCTAGCGCCTCTCGATCGGCGCTACTATCATCAGCGATAGATCAACCTGTCTTCATTCACCTGTGCGATCCGGCCTCTTTTAGACCCTGCTATACCGTGTTCACGCCGCGAGTAACCCGTTACTCATCCGGCCAAATTCAGGGTCCGACTGAACTGATCTCGAGCGGCGCCGTTAGACCACATCATGTGTTTTCAATGCGGCTAAGTGATTTGGCCGTCAGCACCCATCCCGATCACGAAGCACGCTCGGTCGCTTTGCTTTTGTATCGATGGCGACTGGCGCGCCGGCGTTTGACCTTCGGCCTTAAGCCACGCGCACGTTCTTGAACTGCCACGGATCTGATGCATCCAGTGCTTCGGGAAACAAGCGCCCACGCTCGTGCAGGGGATTCCAATCGGTATACGCGCCAGTCACCGTGCCTAAGTACGGCATGCAAATCTCAAGATTTCTCTGAAAATCCATCTCTTCAGGCTCAACCATACCTGCCTTCGGATGCTCCATCGCCCACACCATCCCAGACAGCACCGCTACCGTGACTTGCAGACTGGTGGCATTGTTATAAGGCGCCAATCGCCGCGCCTCATCAACGGACAGCTGCGAACCATACCAGTACGCATTTTTCGCATGTCCGGCGACCAATACGCCCAGCTCATCAATGCCACCGGAGACAATCTCATTCATCAAAATACGCTTAGCTCCCTGCATCTGACAGTTACGGCCAGCAAATTCATGCACCGACAGCAC
>CAIYVA010000133.1 GCA_903929455.1 uncultured Pseudomonadota bacterium
AACCAAATCCGGAACCAATGAGTTTCACGGTGAGGTCTTCACTGATTATACGACCCAAAACCTGCGCGCGATGACCAGTGCAGAGGCTGCAGCAGGCGTCAAAGTCGATTCGAAAAATAATGAATATGGGTTTTCGTTTGGTGGCCCGATCATTGCGGATAAAGCGCACTTTTTCATGACCTATGAAGGTAAGCGTTTTAAAACGCCTGCGTCCATCGAGCCATCGATTACGACCACAGACACGAGTGTGCCAATCAATTCGATCTTACCGTCCAGTCTCACTGCCTTGTTTGGTCCTACCGAGCGTCCATTTAGTTCGGATCTATATTTCGGCAAGATTGATGTCGAGTTAAGTGACACGGATCGGTTAGAGTTCTCAGGCAAGTGGCGCAAAGATTCGCAGGCCGGCTTTGGTTCGGGTCAGTACGCTGCAGAGCACGGTACGGATCAAATCAATACCGACAACCGATTGACTGCGCGCTGGCAGCACATGGCCGACCATTGGACCAATGAACTGCTGTTGACGTACGAAGATGCGTTCTTTCAGTCGAAGCCACGGATCGGCGGGAATGGCGCGATCTATGATTATTATACGTGCGCGGGCCCTCTGGCCTGCGATCCTGGTCAGTATTCGGCACAGTTTTTCTATGCAGGCTCGGCGGGTCCTTTGGACACGCAGGACAAGGGGCAGCGTGGCGCTGGCATTCAAGATGATCTGACGCTCAGTAACCTCAGTTGGCATGGTGATCATGTCGTTAAGCTTGGCCTTAAGTACAAAGACATCAAGCTAAAAGCCATTGATGCCGGCGGCTTGGGGCCGCAGTTTTATTACATTGTCACCAACGCCGGTATCGATCCGCAGCCGTACTATTTGAAATTCGGTTATCCAACCGCTGGTCAGACGCCGGTCGTGAATACCACTGATCATCAGTTGGGGCTCTACTTACAAGATGATTGGCAGGTCAATCAGAAGCTCACCTTCAATGTGGGTCTACGCTGGGATCAGGAGAAAGTGCCGTCTTACTTAAACTACGTGACACCAGCGTCCGTGGTCAGTGGCATCAACAGTCAAGACCCCTCGGCGCCTGTCGGTCAGACCTATGCGCAAACCCTGGCGCTCGGTGGGATCAATATCGCCGATTACATCTCAAACGGCCACAACCGTAAGGCGCCGAGTGATGAGTGGCAGCCGCGCTTAGGCTTCTCTTATGACCTTGCCGCTGACCAGCGACATGTGGTGTTTGGTGGTTTCGGGCGCTCCTACGACCGTGATTTATTTGATTACTTGCAACTGGAAAACAATAAGGGCGCACTGTCCCAATATACCGTTGCGTTTCAGACGCCGGTATTTGGTGGCGACTGCTACCCGGGTGTGCCTTGCTTTGCATGGGATCCCAATTATCTCAATGGGCCACAGAATCTCGGCGCACTGGCCGCTGCGGCGGGTCCGGAAACCGACTTGTTGCCGAATCGTTTGAAAGTGCCTTACTCCGATCAGCTGAGCTTAGGCATGCGAAACGTCCTAGGCGCCTGGTACACCAGTGCGACTCTCTCGTACGTTCATTCAAAAGACGGCTTTGCCTTCAGCTTAGGCAATCGTGAGGCGAATGGTGTGCCCTATCCCGGTGGTTACACCTCTGGCAACGGTATCCCAGGCTTGGGCGAGCTAGTGCTTGGTGCGAGTGGCATTGAGACCAAGACCACGCAGTTACTGCTGTCCATTGAAAAGCCCTATAGCAAGGAGTCTGGCTGGGGTGCATCGGTGGCGTACACCTATTCGGATGCGACCATGAATCGCAGCATCAATGAGCACTACTCGTTTAATTACGCCAATATTCGCGACTACCCGTTCATCCTATCCAATGCGGTGCCTAAGTCGCGTTTGGTCGCGACCGCAAGCCTGAATGGTCCATGGGATACGGTGATTGGTGCGAAGCTAACGTTGGCTACGCCCACGCCGATTTCATATACGGCTAACGCGCTGAGTGAGTCGGATCAACAATCTTGGTCTCGACCTGTGTCATTGATGCCTACCGGTGGCATTGGCTACAAGGATCTTGATCTGCAGGTCACCAAGAATTTTGTGATGCCACGCGGTCAGATGTTCTATCTGCGTGCGGACTGGTTGAATGTGTTTAATACCTTCAATCCAGATGGTAATAACAATGG
>CAIYVA010000134.1 GCA_903929455.1 uncultured Pseudomonadota bacterium
CAAAACCACCAACCGCCCCACCCAAGCTCGTAATAAGCCCACCAACTGCCTAAGGCGATACCCACGGTAAGACACACCCACGCCGCTAGCGTCCACGGGCGCGTCCAACGTGCCCACGCAGCATCTAACTGCCCGGAGAGCATGGCAGCCACGGCGAACGCAAAGGCAACCGCGGTACCGACGTAGCCCATGTACAGCATCGGTGGGTGAATCGCGAGCGCTGGATCTTGCAGGATGGGGTTTAAATCAGCGCCGTCCAATGCGGCTGGCAATAACCGCGTGAAAGGGTTCGAGGTCAGCAAAGTGAAGCTTAAAAAGCCCATGCTGACCAACCCCAACACACCGAGCACGCGTGCGCGAAACGCGGGTGGCAATCCCTTGGAGAATAGCGATACCAACAGCGCCCACGAGGCCAACATGAGCGTCCACAGCAGCAACGAGCCCTCATGCGCTCCCCACACCGCGGACAATCGATAGAGTAAGGGTAAGGCGAGGTTCGAGTTCTGCGCCACGTAGGCCACTGAAAAATCGTGCTGAACAAAGGAGATGCTGAGGGCAAAAAACGCGCAGGCGATGGCAAGCCATACCGCCATCACCGAGGACCGCGCCACCTGCATCCAAGCGGCCTGCTCCCAGTGGGCTCCCGCCAATCCAAAAAAGGACTGCATCGTGGCGAGTAACAACGCAACGATCAATGCCAGTGTGCCTAACTCTGGGATCATGGTTGGCCCTGCGCTGGCTGTGTGCTTAGGCTCGCACTCGGCTGAGGCGCTGTCTTGAGTGACTGAGCAACCTCCGGCGGCATGTATTTTTCATCGTGTTTCGCCAGCACTTCATCCGCCATAAACTCGCCATTTTGCAAGCGACCATGCGCGATGATGCCCTGCCCCTCACGAAATAAGTCCGGTAGTAAGCCGGTATAGCGGATCGGTACGCTGTGTGCGAAATCGGTGATCACGAAGCGTACCTCAAGACTACCGGGTAGCCTGACCACGCTGCCCTTTGTGACCATGCCACCAATGCGAAAGCTCTTTCCCTGCGGCGCCTTGCCGGCCACGACCTGGGACGGATCGACAAAGTACAGTAGGTTTTGATCAAAGGCTTTAAACGCAACCAATGCCGATAGCCCCACCCCCGAGAGAATGGCCGCGACCCACGCCAGGCGCCGCTGACGCGCAGTCATGGCGCGGCACTCGACAGCCGACGTCGTGCGTCTGCTAAGGCCGCGCGATGCAGCGTACGCGCAGACAGTGCGTTCCAAAGCACCACCAAAGCACATAGGCCATAGGCGCTCCAGACAAACAGCGCGTAACCGCCCATGGCAAAAAAGTCACTCATGGGAGGCGCTCACTGTCAGCCCATCCTGCAACCACGTGGGTCGTCGTTCCCGCATCAGAATCTCCGCCCGCAGCCGAACGCAGCTCAATGCTGCGAATAATAGCGTGAAGCCTAAAAACGATTCGAGCAGCGGCACCAGCATGGAGGCCGGCATCGCAGGCCCACCGACACGCAGCACCGTCGATCCTTGATGCAAGGAGTTCCACCAGTTAACCGAAAAGTGAATGATGGGGACGTTCACTAAACCCACCAGTGCAAGTACCGCACTGGCGCGATCCGCGCGGCTCACATCGTCGAAACTGCTGCGCAGCGCCAAATAGCCCAAATACATAAATAATAAAATCAGCTCCGAGGTCAAACGTGCATCCCACGCCCAATAAGCGCCCCACATCGGTCTGCCCCACAATGACCCTGTCACCAAACACAAAAAGGTAAAGGAAGCACCGATCGGTGCCACCGCCGCCGCCAGCGCGTGTGCTAACTTCATTCGCCAGATAAGTCCTATCCCCGCTGAGACACCGAGCACCGAGTAGCCCAAGAGCGATAACCAAGCGCTCGGCGCATGCACATAGATAATGCGAAAGGCATCGCCTTGCTGATAGTCAGCGGGTGCGCTCACCAGTCCGCCGTACAGGCCAACCGCAATGAGCAAGACCGCAGGCACGGCGAACCACAGCCACAAGCGGCCCGCCGCCGCGTAGCTCGTGGGTGGCGAGGCGAGTCGATAAAACCAAGTAAAGTTTGCCACGCTATATCACTCCCGCTATTCGAAACTGATGCGCACGGCCGCCGCTAAGGCCACGGGGACTAAGCTTAGGGCCGCAATGAGCAAGGCTGCCAACAGCCACAGCCCGGCATCCGGGGCATCTTGGCTCATGGCCAAATCCGTTGCGCGCGCTCCAAAAATCAATACCGGCATCGCCAGCGGTAACATCATCAGAGACAGCAGCACACTCCCCCGTCGCGTGCCTAGGCTCAGTGCCGCACCCACCGCGCCTAGTAGGCTAAGTGCCGCGGTACCTAAGGCCAACGAGCCCATCAGCACCCCTAAGGCAGTCCACGGCATGCCGAGTGCGTAGGCGACCACGGGTGCACTGAGTACCAGTGGCACGCCCGTTAAGCACCAATGCGCACTGACTTTACCGAGCAACAGAATAGCCAGTGGTTGGCCTGACAGCGCCCACTGCTCCAGCGTGCCATTGTCCCAATCCGCTCGAAACAAGGTCTCAAGCGCTAATAGCGAGGCCAGTAGCGCCGCCACCCACACCACACCGGGAGCGATGCTACGAAGCAGGCTTGGCTCCGGGCTTAGCGCCAACGGAAACAGTGTGGTCACCATGATGAAAAACACCACCGGCTGGGCTAACTGTGACCATCGTCTCAACGCGAGCCTGCACTCACGCTGATAGACCATGACAAAGACATGCGGCCATGGACGTAAGGCGATTCTCATGACAGGGCCAACCGTCTAAGCGAACGACTCGGCAGACCCACCTCGTGATGTGCGCTCAGGATCACTAAGCCGCCCTTATTCACCTTATCTGTGATCAGTTCTTGAAACAGTTTAACGCCAGCTGCATCCAGATGTGTCCACGGCTCATCTAACAGCCACACAGATGCATGGGACAGCAAGACGCGCGCAAGCGCGACGCGTCGACGTTGTCCTGCCGACAACGTTCGAGTGGCTCGATCGGCGATCTGTACACCCACGCGTTCTAAGATCGTTTGCGCCTCCTCCGTGGCACACACGCGCTGCAACTGCGTGGCGTCACGCACATTCTCAAGCGGGGTCAGATCATCGTGCAAGGCAGCGTCGTGCGCGAGATAGCTCACAGACACAGCGGTTGCATCCTCGGGCGCGCGCAGCGCATCGCCATGCCACTGCACACTGCCCTCCTCTGGCCACAGCAAACCGGCGATCACCCGCAGTAGCGAGGTTTTACCTGACCCATTAGCGCCTTCGAGCACCCAGACTTCACCCGCCGAGGCTTCGAAGGACAGACCCCGCAGCACGTGTGAGGCACCACGCCACAGATGCACATCACGCACCGACAAAATAGGGCCTGTGATCTGCGCGGAGGTCATAAATGAGGGGCTCGGTTCACGCCGATCAGTATACCCGAGCAGGTCAGATCAGCGGCCACACTCAGCTGTTTAAGCCACCATCTACCCGTAGGGTGGCACCGGTGGTGTAGCGTGATGCATCAGAGGCCAAATACAAGGCTGCACCCACCATATCCGCGGGTTCCGCGATGTATCCGAGTGGAATCGCGGCCAAAGCGCGTTCGCGCACATCGGCGTCTGTTTGCAGTGCGGCAGCAAACTGCGTATTGACCAGACCGGGTAACAGGGCGTTGACGCGAATGCGGCTCGGCGCGAGTTCTTTAGCGAACGCTTGGGTGAGATTAACGACCGCCGCTTTGGTGGCACCGTATAAGCCAAGCCCGGCCATCGGCCGCTCCGCAGCGACTGAAGCCACATTGATAATCGAGCCGCCACCTGATCGGGTCATCATGCGAGCTGCGTGAGTACACATAAACCAGGTACCACGAAGGTTCACATCCACTGTTTTTGCAAAAGCGGGCGCGTCCATTTGCAACACCGACCCGTATAATGGATTGGTGGCGGCGTTATTCACCAAGATATCGAGTCCGCCGACATCAGCGCCTAACCACGCAAACAGCGCATCGACAGCAGCCAGATCGCCTTGATGGCAGGCATACGCGCGTGCACGGCCGCCATCGGCACGAATCGATGCAGCAACGTGCTCGCAGGCGTCGAGCTTACGACTGACCACGATCACCTCGGCGCCATTGGCAGCAAGACAACGGGCGATCGCCTCCCCGATACCGCGACTGGCGCCGGTCACCAAAGCGACTCGTCCGGTGAGGTCGAATAAATCAGCTGCTTTCACGTGCACGTGTCCTGTGGCCTACGCCGATGTTACGGCAGTGCGCACAGCCTAGCCCGTGCTCTGATGCGAGCGCTAATTTTTTAGGCGCAATTCACCTGACACAGGTATGATTCGGGCCACGCGCGGGTGGCGGAACTGGTAGACGCCCGGGACTTAAAATCCCGTGCCGCAAGGCGTGCGGGTTCGATTCCCGCCCCGCGCACCACCCCTGTATTGCATGCGCAGAGTCGCCATGGCGAGCGCACATAGATCCAACCCGACTCGTTGTGTTCAGTTGATTATTCACTGATCACGCGAGATGTATATCATAACTCATTGATATTGAATAGAGTTATTTAGACTGCTGTCGTTAGTGACCATTCCCGGCATGCGCACGGGTGTGTGGCGACCGTTTGCCCTCGCCGTCGACCGCACGCCCCAAAAAGCCCTACGCTGACGCATACTGGGTCCAGCGACTCCACATCAAGGACTGCCACATGACTACGCACCTCACGGGTTCTCGTTTATCGATCGGCGCGCGTTTACTCGCGATCACTTGGCTATGCGCCGCTGCTGGCTTGACGTCTGCCGCCGACTATCAAAGCATCAACCCAAGTCATGCCAACGACACGGTGTTACTCACCGGACATGACCTCAGTGCGCAACAAGTAATCCAAGTCGCGCGCTACGGCGCCAAGGTGAGCCTCAGCGACGACGCACGCGCGCGCTCTGAGGGCGCCTACAACCTGTTGCTTGAGGCGACCATCGAAGGGATGCCTGTGTATTGGTTTAATCGTGGCTCAGGCGCTGGACGCGAAGCCTCCATCTTTGAAGGCGATGCGGAGTCTCCCGCCAATCGCGCCATGCTAGAGGCGCGGCAGTTACAAATTTTTAAGTCCGGTGAGCAAAATGGGGTCGGCCCAGAGGTCGCCTCCGAAGAGGTGGTGCGCGCCATGCTCGTGGTTCGCGCCAATACCATGTCCTATGAGGCAGCGACACCGGCACTCACGCAAATGCTCCTGGATCTGATTAATCATCGCATCACCCCAGTGGTGCGCGCGCGCGGTACCGTCGGTGAAGGTGATTTGGGTCCGCTCATGAATGTGGGCGCCACCATGGTCGGTGCTGGTGAGGCCTATTACCGCGGCGTGCGCATGCCCGCAGCGCAGGCGCTCAAAGCCGCTGGTCTTAAGCCTTTAAAGCCCTTCGCGGCCGATGACAGCGCACTCACCAGCAGCAATGCCTACTCGACGGGGCAGGCAGCCCTGCTACTGGCGGATGCGGAAGCGGCGCTTGGTTGGGCGGACTTGGCCTATGCGATTGATCTTGAGGGCATGAACAGCAGCATCACCCCGCTCAGTGCGGTGGTACAGATGAACCGCCCGTTCCCATGGCTTAACTGGCATGCCAAGCGCGTACTCGCCATGACTCGCGGGAGTGACCTCTATGAGGACGACCCAAAGCGCATCATTCAAGATCCAGAGAGCCTACGCGCCTCCTCCATTCGGCAAGCCTCGGCGTGGCAGTCCTTCGCACGGCTGCGTGACACGGTGTTGATGCAAATCAATTCCTCTGACCACAATCCAGCCATCCGAGTGGGCCTATCGCCAGAGGATTCGTGGGAGCTATCTACCCCGCAGCTTAAGAAGTTCTTCGTGCACGGGGGGCCGCGCAACCACCATCAACATGGTTACATTGTCTCTAATGCCAACTGGGATCCCTACCCGATGGCCAATGACCTAGAGGCGTTCACGATTGCGCTCGCTAACATGGATGCGGCCATCACGCAGCGGATCAGTCGCTTCACCAGTCCGTTCTTTACCGGCATTCAGGCGCCCAATGAGCACGGCTGGGGCCGTTGGGGTGGTGGTTTTGCCACCTCCTCGCTGATGCAGGAGATCCAAGGCCTTGCGGTGCCTGTCCCACCTGAGGGGAATGCGATTGTGCAAAACGTGGAGGACATGCAATCTCAGAGCCGTCTTAAAGTCGCGCGCGCCCGCCTGGCGGTCGACAACACGATCGAGTTGCTGGCTGAGGATGTGCTCACGGGGACCTACTGGTTGGAGCTTCGCCAGAAGAATCAGCCCGCGCGTCACTTTGGTCCTGCCGCCTCCACGGTGTGGCCAGTGTTCCAAAAGGAAGTCATTGACCACGAACTCACAGGTTCGCTACACGACCGTGCGGCCGAGTTCTTACACGCGCATAGCCCCAGCGAGCTGTATCGGGATCTGTTAGTGCCCGCGATGCCAAGCGCGGCGAGCGCCCCTTAGGGACTGGCGTTGCAGCCGTTGTCGCAGCGCTAGGCTGCGACAACGGAGGTGCAGGCGGCCATGGATGGCGGCGATGCCCTCGATCGCGTTAACTGAGCTGGATTTGCTGGGACGCGGGATCGCTCGGATGTATGACCAGCAAGTTAATGCCAACTGCAAATATGTGATAGCCAAAGCGCTCCACGAACTGGCGTATGTCGCCTTCGTTTGACTTGATTTTTTCAATCATCAGTTGTGGTTTAAAGCGTTCAATGGATTGCTCCGCACCACGCAGCGCTTCCATCTCCATGCCTTCAATATCAATCTTAATAAAATCGAGTCGCGACAGCTCGAGTTCATCAATGGCCATCATGCGGGTCTTGACGCAGTTTTCGGCTGCGTAATTGATATTCTGTCCGATGAACTCCGTCGTGCTGGTTTGACGGATTTCTAAGCTGCCAAAGCTTGCAGGGGAAAAATAATCAGGCGCGGGTACTAGAATCTCACCGCTCGCAGCGCCAATCGCGGCATAGATCGCCCGAGCGTTAAAGCAGTTATTGAGGGTGATATTGCCGGCCAGCGCGTAGAAAATACGCTCCTGCGCTTCGAAAGCGATGACCTCGCCCCAGCCATGCATCGCCTTGGCCCACTCAATGGTATGCACGCCAATATTGGCACCCCCATCGATGGCGACCACGCCGTCGCCAAAGTGAGTGCGGCGCGTGCCGAGTAATTGAACCGCCAGATTGATCTCGCTGGGATCAAATGCAGAGCTCTGCAGCAGCTGATAACCGACGCCGAAGCCGCCTTGATCCGTTAGGCGATAGTCATGTCGATTGACCAGTAACGAGCCATGGTTCGTGCTGGCCAGAACGAAGGCGATCGGGCGAAGATGATTGCTCACTACTTTGTTTCCTTGTGCAACAAGCGCCAATCGATCGCATTCCCCGCAGTCCTGTAGGGCCGTCGACGCATAATGTAGCATAGCCTCGTGCACCCCTGTAAGCACGGCCGAGTGTGCGAAGCGCGGTAGAGGTTCGCTCACGCGCCAAGCGTACATGGGCGGTCGTGTGCTACGCGCAACGGCCATTAGATGCGATACCATCATGCGGTACCATCAGGCGCTATGCCAGGGTGCTGCCTAGAGGGATGACACCGATGAGTTTACGAACCCAGATCATGTCAGCTGCGGGCCAGCTTTTGCTGGCGCTCATGCTCGATCTTACGGTCACGCTGTCCTTGCTGCGCGTTGGTTGCCCCTCCGCTCTGGCGGTGTGCGGCGGCCTGCTAGCACACGCTGTTGTGCGCGCAATGATGCTTCGGGGGAGCACCCGGTCGGCAGGCTTACCCCTGTATCGTGGCGCAATGCTCATGTTAACTGGCGGAGTGTTCATCGCCACACTGCGGCTCGGTATCTTTGACTTGGTCAATGGGCCGTATCCGATGCTGGCCGCCCTACTGGCAGCCGTCAGCACGTCGTTGTTAGGCGCGCTGTGTTTTCCATCCCTGCTGCCTTGGTTGTCAAATAAGGATGCGCGCACTGACCCGCCTGCTAAGGCGATCTGGATTGTGGTCGCGTGCGTTTTTGCCTTGCGCGCAATCTACGCGGTGCACATCGAATTACTGCCTGAGGAGGCGTACTACTGGAACTACGCCCAGCACATGGACATTGGGTACTTGGATCACCCACCCATGGTTGCTTGGCTGATTGCGTCAACGACTGCCCTGCTTGGTCACTCTGAGTTTGGCGTGCGCTTCGGTGCCATGGTGTGCAGTGTTATCACATCCTTCGCCATCTACCGGACAGCGCTCAATACCGTTCGCGCATCAGAGGCGCGCTATGCGCTTTTGTTAGCGCAACTACTGCCGTTCCTGTTTATGTCTGGTTTACTCATGACGCCTGACGCGCCACTATCGGCTGCTTGGGCGGTTGCCGTGTATTACTTAGAGCGCGCGATTGTTGCTGGAAAAGCGCGCGCCTGGTGGGCCGTGGGCATTGCCATTGGCCTTGGCCTGTTGTCGAAGTATACGATCGCGCTGTTAGGTGTGGCGACGCTAGTCTATTTGGTGTCGGAGCCGCGCGCGCGACACTGGTTAACACGAATCGAGCCCTATGGTGCAGCCCTTCTCGCGTTATTGATTTTTTCCCCTGTCATTTATTGGAATTCGCAGCACGAGTGGGCGTCATTCGCCTTTCAGACTATGCAGCGATTGGCGGAACGGCCGCGTTTTGCGCTACCCGCTTTGATTGGCGGCATGTTGGTGGTGATCACACCGATCGGTGCGATCGCCGCTGCGCGTATTCTCGCGCGTCGAGGCGTGGCCGCTGACTGCACCACGCATCCAGAGGCCGGTCGTTTATTGAAGACCTTAACCTGGGTGCCGTTGGCCGTATTTGTGCTGTTTAGTCTGCGGCATGCGGTCAAGCTTGATTGGACAGGCGCTCCGTGGATTGCAGCGCTCCCACTGCTCGCCTGTACGCTCGGCAGGACTCGACTACTCACACCGCGTCTACAGCGGATGTGGCCGGGCATGCTTGCCACCCTCCTGCTGGTATATCCGCTTTTGTTTTGCTATCTGGCTGGTCGCTTTCCTGGCGTCGGTTACGGCACACACGCGGAGCTGGTGCCGGTGGGCTGGCGAGAATTAGGCGCCCAGGTGGATGCGCTCAGTGATGCAGAAGAAGCGATCAGTGGTCGACGACCACTGGTTGTCGGAATGGATCGCTACGCTACCGCCAGTGAACTCGCCTATTACATCCCGGATCGACCCGACGCGGTGCCTTACAGCTCAAGCGCCCACCTGTTTGGCGGCATGGGTCTGATGTATGAACGGTGGTTTCGTGTTGCCGAGCAACAAGGGCGCTTTCCTGTCGGCCCGGACCTCGGGCATGCGCCGGAGCGGCTTTTCTCCAGTGTGGCAGCGGGTGCTTGGTGCGCGCTCGTCGGCGCTTCGGTTTCCCATGGCGTTTATCGGCGGCTTTCTGATGCTGATGGGAGCGCGCATCGCCGATGGCTGCACCAGTGGCCACGGCCTTTCCGGTATCGCCCAATTGTCCATCGGTTCGTTCATCGCCGTCGCGGCGATGTTCGCCGGAGCCATCGCCACCGCGATGCTC
>CAIYVA010000135.1 GCA_903929455.1 uncultured Pseudomonadota bacterium
CGGCGCACCAAGTCGACTGCCTCATCAATATCAAACGGCTTGGGAAGATACTCAAACGCGCCACCTTGGTAGCTTGCGACCGCCGCATCCAAGTCTGTATGGGCGGTCATCACAATCACAGGCAACTGTGGATGGGTCACACGTACATCATCCAGCAGATTGAGCCCGCTTTTGCCGGGCATGCGAATATCGGTCAATAGCACATCCGGCGTTTCTTGGCGTAGCGCCGCCAGTGCCGAGTCGGCAGATGTGAACACCCGCGGCGTTAAGCCACTGGCCCGCAGCGCGCGCTCTAGCACCCATCGAATAGAGTCATCATCATCGACGACCCAGACCTGTAAGGCATCAGCCATCGGGGCGGTCCTCTAAAGGGAGTAACAATGTGAATACGGTGCGTCCAGGCTGGCTATCAAACTCAATAAGGCCGCCATGTCGAGTGGCCAAATCTTGCGCCACCGCGAGACCTAAGCCTGTGCCACTGGGACGACTGGTCACCAATGGATAGAAAATCGTGTCGGCCAACTCAGGTGGCACGCCTGGCCCGTCGTCCTCAAACTGCACGGAGAGTACTAATCGATGACGACGTGTGGCGATGGTGGCATTCACCAAAGCGCGGGTGCGAATCACCAGTCGGCCCGCTTGCCCCAACGCTTGAATGGCATTGCGGCCGATATTTAACACCGCCTGAATCATCTGATCGCGATCCACCCAAACCGAGGGTAAGCTCGGGTCGTAGTCTCTAACAATCAATACGTCTTCCTGCGCCTCACTGCGCAGCAAACGATAGACATGCTCCAATATTTCGTGGGGATTCAAGCTGACCTTATGCTGTGGACCGACCGGACCTAATAGCGCATCGACTAATTTACGCAGTCGATCTGCTTCACGAATGATGAGTTGCGTGTATTCACGCAGCACATCGGTCGGCAGCTCACGCTCCAGTAGCTGGGCGGCACCCCGTAGTCCACCCAGTGGATTTTTAATTTCGTGAGCCAGCGCCTGCACCATGAGTCGGCTCCCACCTTGCTGAGCGAGCAGTGCCGCGTCACGACTGATGCGAAGTTGACGGGTGGTGTCTGATATCTCGAGCAATACTCGATTCTGCTCTAACGGCGAGGCAGAGCAGTCAATGACGAAGTCACTGTCCATGCGCAGTAAAGGCATCAGGCGAAGTCCCCGATGGGCAATCGCCTCATTATCAAGGCGCGCTCTATCGATGAGCGCTTGAAACTGTGAACAATCTCGAATGAAATCAGTCAGCGGCCGCCCTTGCGCTTGGTGGTGCCCTGCGGCGAGTAAGGTTTGGGCGGCCGCGTTTAAATACTCAATGTGGCCAAGTGAGTCGATGATCAACACCGACAGACTCAATGAGTCGAGTAGGCTTTGCGATGGCATAGCGCGCACCGATAGTTGGGCCGACATCAGAGCGACCAATACCCAGCGTGAACCGCGGGAAGATTATTTTGGTGGCTTTGACAAGGCGGGGCCGCGTGGCGGCTTCGCAATGGAAGTGTTGTGTACCGAAAAAGTGACCGGCGCTGAGGTAAACAGCGTTTGATTGTTCTCATCAACCACAGTGGCGACCACTGTGTGCTCACCACGCACCACGTCAATAGAGGCAGCCAGCCCACTGGGCGGTTGCTGTCGGCCATCGACCACAAAGTACAGGAGGTGATTCGTGGCCAGCGCGGGTTCCAAGCTAGCCTGCACAACGAGCGACTGAATATTGCTGTACGTCGCACCATCGTCAGGGCTGATAATCGCCAAGCGGCTGTACTGAACGCCAGCAATGGGTCTTGAGACCGGATCGACGTCATCCAACGCTTTTGGTGGGGTCGCGCGCGCACGGGTAGCAGCGATCTCCATTTTTTCGGCGCCGAGCACTGGGGTATCGGAATAGTGAACAACCCCATTGGGGTCGACCCATCGATACAGCGTCGTGCCAGCGAGGGTCCAGCAGGGCGTGACAACCAGTGCCCAACCGAGTGTCGCCGTGAATAGTAGCTGTCGCCTGTCCATACGCTGAGCATAGTCCTTAGTCCCGGTGCCGACCAAGCACTCATTCCGCCTGTACATCTCGCTACCATCGTTTCGAGTGCTGCATCACAGTTACCCGGTCCGACCGCGTGGCGGTCGAACCGGGCGCCTGTTTACAGACTGTAGTACATATCAAATTCAGCCGGATGAGTGGTCATGCGCAGACGCGTCACGTCTTGCATCTTAAGGCTGATGTACGAATCAATCACATCATCCGTAAACACACCGCCGCGCTTTAGGAACTCACGATCCTTGTCGAGCGCTTCGAGCGCCATGTCGAGCGAGTGACACACGGTTGGAATGTGCTTGGCCTCCTCGGGCTCAAGATCGTACAGATCCTTATCCGCTGGATCACCAGGATGGATTTTATTCTGAATACCATCGAGGCCCGCCATCATCATGGCTGCAAACGCCAAGTATGGATTAGCGGTTGAGTCCGGGAATCGTACTTCAATGCGACGCGCCTTAGCACTCGACACCCATGGAATACGAATAGACGCCGAACGATTGCGAGCAGAATACGCCAACATCACTGGCGCTTCGAAG
>CAIYVA010000136.1 GCA_903929455.1 uncultured Pseudomonadota bacterium
ACCTATGGTATTCGTCACTATAGCTACACGGAGTACGAAGAGGGCTCTGAGTACTACAGCGCGACCTCGAGCATTCTCAACGTGCCTAACGGCACACCATACGGTGGCACTTTTGCCAACCCACTGGGCGTAAATGCAGAGACCTGCCCAGGCGGTACAGCAGCAAAGGCCGGCCAGTGCCCAGGTGCCGCGTACGGCTTCGGCATTAACCTGCACAAGAAGGAAAGCGGCAACCGAAGCCGTGCCAACCTGTCTTGGCACGTGACACCGGATGTACTGGCGTACTACACCTGGTCACAGGGCTTCCGTCCAGGCGGCTTCAACCGTACGAAGACCAACCTTGATGGCAGTGTCGTTTCCCTGAAGGGCGTGGCGAAGTACGAGGACGTCAAGCAGTTCTACAAACCAGCCGGCTACATCTCGGATAATCTCGTCAACAACGAGATTGGTATCAAGTCTGAATTCCTTGATCACCGAGTGCAGTTGAACGTGTCTGCTTACAAGATGGACTGGAGCAACGTGCAGTTGCCACTGTTCGATCCCGTACATCTCGGTAACACCACCTTTGACATCAACGGACCGACCTATCAGGTTAAGGGCGTCGAAGTGCAATTGGTTGCACGCGTCACTCAAGCGCTGACGGTGCAGGGTTCAAGCTCTTGGAACAGCTCGACGCAGACCAATGCGCCGTGCCTCAAGGGCAACATCCCAGGCACTCACTTCTTTGGTGAGTGCATCACGTCAATTGATATCGGCGGTGTTCCAACCCCTTACACCAATCCATATGGTGTCTTGGGTACAGCGCCTGCCTTCTCACCCCCACTGCAGTTCAACCTGCGCGCGCGCTACGACTTCTCGATCGGCGAATACAACGCGTTCTGGTCGATCGGTGGTAACCACGTTGGCAGCATGCGTACCGAACCAGCGAGCTTCCCGGATGGTAACGACCCTGGCCAGAACCCACCGACGACGACGCTGCTCAAGTACGAGCTACCTGCCTATACGACCTACGATGGCTCGATCGGCATCGCGAAGGACAATTGGACGGCGGAAGTGGTTGGCAGCAACCTGAGCAACTCGCATTCCCCAACCAATATCTCATCGGCAGCCTTCATCAAGACGGTGTACCCAGTACGTCCGCGCGTGTTGATGCTGCAGGTCGGATATAAGTTCTAATTGACCTGACGGATCGCAACCTAAGCCTACCCGGCCGGTTGCAGTAGACTAGAGGGCGGATCGCAAGGTCCGCCCTTTTTTACTTTTGGACCCGACAACATGGATACCAACGTGGCGGTCACTTCCACTCCGATCACGGGGTCGGCGCACATCCGAGGCCTACTACGCGCACGCGACTTTGCGGCGGTACTGGTTGCCACCGAGCACGTACTCGCGACGGATGCAACCGATCGGGATGCCTTACTCTTTCGAGCGATCGCGCAACGCTATCTTGGCCACATTGACCAAGCGCTTAGCACCTTAAGTCAGCTCGCAGAACACCACCCCCAGTTCAGCCGCCTGCACGAGGAGCGAGGGCACTGCTTCGTTCACCAGAAGCGTGCAGCTGAGGCGATCGCTAGTTTTACCACCGCCGTGACCCTCAATCACGCACTCCCCGCTAGCTGGTCGATGCTGGAGGGCCTCTATAAGATGCAGCACAAAAACAAGGACGCTGCCATCGCCAACCGTCAGGTTGCCATCCTGCACAAATTGCCCCCAGTCATCGTGATCGCCACCGGTCTATTCATGGACCGTGACTACGAGGCTGCGGAGCTTATGATCCGGCCGTATCTTTTAGAGCACAGTCAGGATACTGAGGCGATGCGATTGCTCGCACGCATCGGTATGGCTCGCAAGGTGTTTGATGATGCAGAAATCTTGTTATCTGCGGTGCTTGAGCTCGCCCCCGATTATCACGTGGCCCGTGCGGAGTACGCGGAAACCTTAATCGATCTACAGCGGCATGAGCAGGCAAGGGCCCAATTGGCGCAGCTGATGCAGGTGGATCCCAGCAATACGCAGTATTTTAAGCAGCTCGATGCCGCTGCGCTGGTGGGCTTAGGCCGACATGACGAGGCAGTCGCAAGCTACCAGGCCTTAATCGCCGAACGGCCTAATGATGCCGATCTGCACCTATCGCTCGCGCATACCTACAAAACCTTAGGACGCCAAGAGGAGTCGATCACAAGCTACCGACAGGCAGCCGTGGTCAGGCCAGGCTTTGGTGATGCTTACTGGAGTCTCGCCAATCTCAAAACCTACCGATTCACAGACGACGAACTGGTCGCCTTAAAAACCTTACAGACAAACACCACGCTAAGCGTCATCGATCGCTACCACCTGTTATTCGCGCTTGGCAAAGCGCTGGAAGACCGTGGTGACTATGCGGGCTCTTTCCAAGCCTACGAGCAGGGCAATGCGCTGCAACGCGCTCAGAGCCGTTACAGCGCTGATTTGATCGAAACCAATACACGGCGACAGATTGAAGTCTGTACCCATGAGTTTTTCATCAAGCGGCAAGGGCAGGGGGTGCCGGATGCCGATCCAATCTTCATTATTGGATTGCCCCGTTCGGGTTCAACGCTGATTGAGCAGATTCTGGCATCGCACTCCTTGGTGGAGGGTACCCAAGAGCTACCCAACATCCAGCAACTCGTATCCAATCTGCGTGGTCGCGATCCTGATCCGACCAATCCCCGATACCCTTACATCCTCAACGACTTAAGCGCTGAGGAACTGCGGCAATACGGCCTGCAGTATTTAGCGGCGACGCGCGTACAACGGCAGGGCAAGCCCCATCAGGTGCCTTTCTTCATCGACAAGATGCCCAATAACTTTAGGCATTTAGGGCTCATCCGCTTGATGCTGCCTAACGCCAAGATCATCGATGCCAGGCGAGAGCCCATGGCTTGCTGCTTTAGTAACCTGAAGCAGCTGTTCGCTCGGGGGCAGGAGTTTACCTACAGCGTCCCGGACATCGCGCGCTACTATCGAACGTATCTCGAACTGATGCGTCATTGGGATCAGGTGCTGCCACATTGGATCCTGCGCGTTCATCATGAGGACGTGGTCGACGATCTAGGCGCCAATGTCCGTCGGATACTGGACTTCTGTGGTCTTAAATTTGAGCCTCAGTGCGTTGAATTTCATAAGACGCAACGCAGTGTGCGTACCGCAAGCTCCGAGCAAGTCAGGCAACCCATCTTCCGGGAAGGTCTCGATCAGTGGCGTCACTTCGAGCCCTGGCTTGATCCATTGAAGCAGGCCTTGGGTGATGCGCTCACCCGTTACAGAGAATGAGCGAGTCACGCGTCAAAACAGGCCGCAACCAGGTGTGCGCTTGTGGCAGCGGCAAGAAGTACAAGGTCTGCTGTGGGGCACCGGGTGTGGCCGCTACCTCAACCCCGACAGCCGCGCCCACTCCAATCGATGCCCTGATGGATCAAGCCGATGCCGAACGGGCCTCCAGACGTCCGGAGCGCGCGGTGGCGCTTTATGAGCGCGTGCTCGCGCTTCAGCCAACACGACTGGCTGCTCACAACGATCTGGGCAATGCCTATCTAGAGCTTGGCGATTGGCCTCAAGCCATCGCCTGTTTTAAGCGGGCGGCAGAGATTGATCCTAATCAAGCGCTGGTGCTGTGTAACCTGGCACGCGCCTATGGTCAGGCCGGTGAGGCGCTTGCTGGGATTGAGGCGGCCAAGCGCGCGATTAGGCTCGATGCGAGTCTAGGTATCGCTCACCAGGTGCTCGGAGAGCTGTATCTGCTACAGGGCGAGCCTGAGCAAGCCGCCGCCAGTTACCGCGATGCGATGGCACGTAGCCAACCGAATGTCCCGTTGTTACATGCCCTTGGCGATGTCCTCAGAGGCTTAGGTGCTCGCCCAGAGGCACTGGATCTCTATACGCGTGCGCTTAACCTGGATCCGACCCAAGCCGACAGCCACTGGCGTGTTGGTGCGACCTTTTTCGACCTAAAACAGGCCTCCCAAGCCATCGCACGCTATCAGCAAGCGCTTCACATAAATCCTCTGCATGCGCAGGCCCATCTGAGCCTAGGCTTAGCGTATCGACAGCAGCGCCGCCCAACGGAGGCGGAGGCCAGCTGTCGGAAGGCCCTGGCGATCGCACCCGAGTACCTAGAAGCACTGTCTTTTTTAGGTGAGCTCCTGGCTGATCGCGGCCACTTTGAGGAGGCAGAGACGTATTTTAAACAAGTCATTGCCCTCAATCCGGCCTACGCGGCAGGCTATGCCAGCGTCGCCACGCACCGCAAAATGACAGCGACGGATGGGCCATGGCATGAGGCGGTCACCGGCCTGCTCGCACAGACCCTGCCACTGAATAACCAGATTAGCCTTGAATACGCGCTCGGCAAATACCACGACGACCTACAGCAGCACGAGGAGGCGTTCACGCATTACCGCAGTGCCAACGAGCTGTCGAAGCGCTACGGCGCCCGCTATGATCGCGAGAAGCTAGAACAGCGAGTGGACTGGATCATTGGGCATTTTGATCAAGCGCTTATTCAGCGGCAGGCGACGCAAGGGTCTCCCTCAGAACGGCCGACGTTTATTATTGGGATGCCACGATCAGGCACCTCGTTAGCCGAGCAAATCGTAGCGTCTCACCCATCGGTGTTCGGTGCGGGGGAGCTGCAGTTCTGGAATCGTGCCTATGCGGAGTATCGACAATCGCAGGAGAGTGGCAGCGTATTGCCTGCCATTGCTGCCCGTTATCTCACCGAACTGTCCGAATTATCAGCCGATGCCCTGCGAGTGGTTGATAAGATGCCGGCTAATTTCTTTTATGCTGGATTGATCGCGTCGGTGTTCCCAAACGCTCGCATCATTCATATGCAGCGTCATCCGATCGACACTTGTTTATCAATCTATTTTCAGAACTTCTATGGCATGGGCCCTTATGCCAATGACCTAGATGACTTAGCCCACTATTACCAGCAATACCGCAGACTGATGGCGCATTGGCGACACATCTTGCCCACAGATCAGCTATTAGACGTCCCTTATGAGGCGCTCACCACAGACACGGAGCAGTGGGCACGCCGCATGCTGACGTTGATGGGTTTGCCATGGGACCCGGCTTGCCTTGAATTTGAAAAAACAGAGCGGGTCGTCATTACGGCCAGTAAGTGGCAGGTACGCCAGAAAGCACATACCCACTCCGTGGCTCGCTGGATGAAGTATGCGTCCTTCGTGCAACCGCTGATGGGCTTGCTGTCTACGGCCGAACGCTAACACGAACACGGTGTGTACTGCGCGCAGCAGTTCACTTAAAAAAGCACCAAGCACATCCCATGTCATTACGAGACACCACCCGCAGCACCTTGAAGCAGATCCCAGCCACCGTGTGGGTATTGGGATTTGTGAGTCTTCTGATGGATGTGTCCTCAGAAATTATCCATAGTCTTCTGCCCTTGTTCATGGTGACCACCCTTGGTGCGAGTGCCTTCATGGTGGGTGTGGTTGAGGGCCTAGCAGAATCGACTGCTTTAATCGTCAAGGTATTCTCAGGCGCGTTAAGTGACTATCTCGGTAAGCGTAAAGGCTTGGCGGTCGCCGGTTACGCCTTAGGTGCTTTATCCAAACCCCTATTCGCCTGGGCACCGACGTTGGGGCTTATTCTCACAGCGCGCCTGATTGATCGGGTAGGGAAGGGCATTCGCGGCGCACCGCGTGATGCTTTGGTCGCTGATGTGACACCCCTACACTTACGGGGTGCTGCGTTTGGTTTGCGCCAGTCACTCGATAATGTCGGCTCTTTTGTAGGACCTTTGTTGGCGGTCGGCTTAATGTTGCTGTGGGCCAATGACTTTCGCGCGATTTTTTGGTTGGCGGTCATTCCAGGCGCCCTCGCGGTTGCACTGGCGGTATTTGGTCTCAGTGAACCGAATCCGCCCCTGTCGCAGAGACGAACCAATCCGATCCGCCGTGAGAACTGGCAGCGTTTAACGGCGCCCTATTGGACCGTGGTCATCATTGGAGCGATCTTTACCTTGGCGCGCTTTAGCGACGCCTTTCTCGTCCTGCGCGCCAAGGACAGTGGCATACCGATGGCGTTAGCGCCTTTAGTGATGGTGACGATGAACATCATCTACGCCATCGCCGCCTACCCATTTGGCAAGCTATCGGATCGTGTGAGTCACCACACCCTATTAGGGGTCGGCTTACTGGTGCTGATCGCAGCCGATCTCGTCCTCGCCGCAAGCACCCATTGGGCTGCGGTGTTGGTGGGTGTGTCGCTGTGGGGCATTCATATGGGCATTACCCAAGGCTTGCTTGCGACCATGGTGGCTGATACGGCGCCTGCCGATCTGCGCGGTACTGCTTACGGCGTGTTTAATCTAGTCAGTGGCATCGCCATGCTGATCGCCAGTCTGTTGGCGGGGCTGCTCTGGGACCAACTGGGTGGCTCAGCGACCTTTTATGCCAGCGCCGCTTTTAGCGCCATCGCTCTGACGAGTTTAGGGTGGTCCACTGCCCGCACGGCCCGATAAACCGCTCAGCAGCCATCCCCAAAGGCTCAGATCAGCTGAGATTAGGGCACGGAACCGATCAATCGCGCACTCAAAATGCCACTGATGGCGCGAAGCGCTGGCACGATACTGGTCGGTATCGGCGCATCGGTATCAATGATGGTGTACGCAATGTCTCCGCGCGACTTATTTAAAAGGTCGGCGATATTGAGGTTAGCGTGCGCCAAAGCCGTTGAAATCTGGCCGACCATGTTGGGGACATTGGCATTGGCAATGACCAAACGATGCGTTCCCGAAATGCGTGGTAGCACGGCTTCTGGAAAATTTACGCTGTTACGGACATTGCCGTGCTCTAAAAAGTCGCGCAGCGTATCGGCTACAAAGGTCGCGCAATTATCTTCTGCTTCGCCGGTCGATGCGCCGAGATGCGGCAGCGCCACCACACGTGGATGGGCTTTGCTTTTAGCACTTGGAAAGTCACAAATATAAGACGATAACTGACCTTGATCTAAGGCTGCTAACACATCGTCTTCCACCACCACATCCGCGCGTGCGAAATTAAGCAGTGCCGCACCGGATTTAAAAAGTCGCAGACGACCGGCATGAATCAAGCCGTTGGTGGTAGCCACCAGCGGAACGTGCAAGGTCACAAAATCGGAACGTGAGCACAAATCCTCAACCGATACCGCTTGCTCAACCCCTGCCGATAACTGCCAGGCACGCTGAACGGTGATTTGCGGATCAAAGCCCAACACCCGAAGCCCTAGCGCGTGCGCGGTGTTGGCGACCAACACACCGATGGCGCCCAGACCAATGACACCCAGTGTACGACCCGGTAACTCATAGCCCACAAAGCGCTTTTTTCCTGCCTCTACCGCCACATCGAGGGCATCGCCTTCAGCCTCTAGGGTGCGCACGAAGTGCGCCGCTTGGCAGATGTTACGCGCGGCCAAAAAAAGCGATGCAATCACCAATTCTTTAACCGCATTGGCATTGGCACCCGGCGCGTTAAAGACCGGCACACCACGCTCTGTCAGGCGCTGTACCGGTATATTGTTGGTGCCAGCACCGGCACGAGCGATCGCTAGTAAGGAGTCCGAAAAGACGCTGTCATGCAAGTCGGCGGAGCGAAGCAAGATCGCATCGGGTGCGTCGATGTCACCACTGATGTGGTAACTCTCTTTTGGGAAACGATCTAAGCCGCAGGCGGCGATGGCATTACGCGTTTGTATCTTGAACATAACCTTATCCATAACGCGCGGCGAAGCCACGCATAAAATCAATTAAGGCGTCTACACCGGCTAAGGGCATGGCATTGTAAATGCTCGCACGCATGCCACCCACCGAGCGGTGGCCTTCTAAGTTGGTGAGACCGGCAGTGGCAGCCTCTTTGGCGAAAGAGGCTTCTAAGGTGTCATCCGCTAATTTAAAAGGCACATTCATCCAAGAGCGGGCGCGTACCGCGACAGGACTGCTGTAGTAGCCTGAGGCATCGATGTACTCATAGAGTCGTTGCGCTTTTTGACGGTTGCGCTCACCGATGACCGCCAAACCGCCTTCCGCCTGAAGCCACTTGAACACCAGTCCCGCCAGATACCAGGCGTAGGTGGGTGGTGTGTTGAGCATGGAGCCTTCAGCCGCTTGCAGCGCATAGTTCATCACAGCGGGTAACTCGGGTCTGGCATGACCGATCAAGTCCTCCCGCACGATCACCAGCGTCAACCCCGATGGACCAATGTTTTTCTGGGCACCGGCGTAGATTAAACCGAATCGACTGACGTCAATCGGTCGTGACAGTAAGGTCGAGGACATATCGGCCACTAAGGGCGTGTCTCCACTGTCGGGAACATAGGGAAACTCAGTGCCGCCAATGGTTTCATTGGGGGTGTAGTGCAGATAGGACGCACCGGTGGGAAGCGTCCAAGAACCCGCCGAGGGCACATCGAGAAAGCGTTCGGCCGCCGTGTCGGCAACCACGGTCACAGGGTTGTAGCGGCGCGCCTCCGCAATGGCTTTCTGCGACCAGGCACCGGTATTGATATACGCAAGCGGTGCCTCTGCGGGCGCAAGATTCAGAGGAATGGCTGCAAATTGTAAGGACGCGCCCCCTTGTAAAAAGAGCACTTTATAGTTGGGGGGAATGGCTAACAGCGAGCGCACATCGGCTTCAGCCGTCTGCGCAACCGTCATAAACGCTTTGCTTCGATGACTGATTTCCATCACCGACATGCCTGAGCTCTGCCAGTCCAACAGCTCGCGGCTCGCGTGCTCTAAGACCTGTGCCGGCAACATGGCGGGACCCGCCGCGAAATTGTAAACCCGCACGAGATGACCTTTAAATACAAAAACAGGTCGCTATGGTAACGAGCAGGCCGGACACGCGCCGCGCTCAACCGTTATATCAATATAACCAAAGAATCTAGCTTTGACAGCGAGCAGCGCAACGGGCATAACTACCTGATGTCACACAGCCCCGAGTTACGTGCCGCCCTACTGGCCGCTGAAGCGGCCGCGATGGTCATCCGTCGTTACTATGGACAGCCGATTGATGTTCGGACAAAGGCCGATCAGTCGCCCGTCACCGAGGCGGATGTCGGCTCAGAGCAAGCCATCCGTGCGGTACTGGCAGAGCACTTTCCCAATTACGGCTTTTATGGCGAGGAAACCGGCCAACACGGCTCAAGAGACTGCCTGTGGCTGGTGGATCCGATTGATGGCACCAAAGCCTTTGTGCGCGGCTACCCCATGTTTTCCACACAAATCGCCTTGTGGCGCGATGGGCGGTTTCAGCTGGGGGTCTCGTCTGCGCCTCTCTACGGCGAGCTTGCCTACGCGGAGCGTGGGCGTGGTGCGTGGCTGAACGATCGTCCCATAAAGATCAGTAGCGTCTCCCGTATTGAGGAGGCCGCACTCTCATCCGGTAACCTAAAATCCTTAGCCGCAAGCCGACAGTGGGATGACTACGGCAAGCTGGTGGCGCGCGTCAGCCGTATCCGCGGTTATGGGGATTTTCTGCACTACCACCTGTTGGCGGCCGGCAAAATAGATGCCGTGATTGAATCAGACGTCAATATCTTAGATATCGCAGCACTGGTCACCTTGGTTGAGGAGGCGGGCGGCACCTTCACGACCTTAAGTGGTGCGGCGATCGATTTTGCCAGCACCAGCGTGTTAGCCGCTAATCCTACGCTTCATCGCCAAATCGCCTCACGCTTGCCATGGGATGAGAGCCCAAGCCATCGCTAGCCGAGAGGTGCTGGCGTGTCTTCGTTTAAAACGCTGACACTGCCACGATTTTAGCCCCTACAATCGTGGATGCTTGACGCGACCTGCATCGTCCTCGATTTTGAGACCACTGGCCTATCGCCTGATCAGGGGGATCGAATCACGGAGGTCGCTGCCATCCGTGTCGCCAACAATCAGATCCTTGGGCACTACACATCGCTGGCCAATGCTGGGCGTGGCATACCCAGCTTTATCACCCAGTTGACCGGCATCAGTGCGCAGATGATTCGCACAGCGCCACCCGTACACCAAGTCATTCATGAACTCGCGCGCTTTGTGGGCAATGATCCCATCATTGCGCATAACGCCAGCTTCGATCGCAAGTTTTTAATCGCCGAGTACCGCTACGCAGGCTTAGCCTCGCCCAATAACGATGTGATCTGCACCCTACGTCTAGCGAGACGCCTGCTGCCGCAGCTACCCAATCACAAGCTCTCCACCATCGCAAGCCATCTAGGCATTCGCTTTCCCAGTGATGCGCACCGCGCGGAGGCTGACGCGCGGGTAGCGGCGGGTGTGCTGCTGGCACTTAGCCATCGCTTAGCCAAGCAGCATGACATCACCGTGACACCTGACTTACTCACTCGAATCGCACACTGGCCCGCATCCCAGTGGCTCACCCGCCTGGCGCGCTACAAGACCCGCGTGCAGGACAGTACAGGCTGCGACACTCAACAGACGGTTTGAATAATCTGTCAAAATTAGCGCTTATGGCTGACTTTGGTCACTGGCTGATGGCAACGCCTTCGAGCCCAGTACACCGACCGATGCCAAGCGCCTAGCAACCACCCGACCATGACCTCGGATCTATGAAATCACTCCAACCTAGCGGCCACGCACTGTCTTTCCTCGAACTGGTGTGCATGCTGGCAGCGACCACCTCATTGGCGGCGTTTGCGATCGATGCGATGCTGCCGGCACTGCCGGCGATCGGCCACGATTTTTCAATCTCCAATAGCAATCAGTTGCAATGGATCATTGCGCTGTTCGTCATGGGGAGTGGCGCGGGCCAAATCTTTTATGGCCCACTCGCGGATCGATTCGGTCGCCGCCGGGTGCTGTTAATCGCCCTCGTGTTTTATAGCGCGGTGTCATTGGCGGCGAGCTTCTCATCTAGCTTGAGCTGGCTTCTGATTGCTCGCGTGACGCAAGGCGTTGCGATCTCTGCCGCCAGTGTGGTGACGCGCTCAGTCGTTCGCGACCTGTATGCGGGCAACACGATGGCCAAGGTCATGTCTCTGATCTTTCTGGTCTTTTTGACGACCCCGATTTTAGCACCCAGTATCGGCCAGGCCTTGTTGCTGGTGACCAGCTGGCGAGGCTTATTCCAGGTACTCGCTTTGTTGGGCGTACTGGTCACGGTATGGATATTCCTGCGATTGCCAGAAACACTCACGCCCGATAAGCGTC
>CAIYVA010000137.1 GCA_903929455.1 uncultured Pseudomonadota bacterium
AGTGCCCGTAGCTCTCTAAACTCGCTAACGGAATACCAATCTTCGCCGCTATCTCCGTGATCGGCTTTAACGTCGCTTTCTGCGCAATCTCAATGTCTGAAGGCATCACTTTCCCCTAAGTAAATCAATTCAATAAAAAGTTAAAATCGTTATTACAAAACCGCAGTGATCACACGCGCACTAAAAATGCGTTTTGAGTTCCTCACCAAACTCCATGATGTCACCGACAATGCCGTATTTAGCGACACTGAAAATCGAGGCGCCAGGATCCGCATTCACCGCCACAATGGTGCTGACATGCTTCATGCCAGCCAGATGCTGAATCGCGCCCGAAATACCCATGGCGATATACAGTTTGCACGCACTGGCCGTCTTGCCCGACTGACCGACTTGCCTGCTCTTCGGCAGCCAACCTGAATCAGCAATCGGTCGCGAGCAGCCTAAGGTCGCGCCCATCGCATCGGCGAGTTCACGAAACTGGGGCACTCGAGCTTCTTCGCCAATACCACGCCCAATCGACATAATGAATTCAGCGGCCGTCATATCGACATCATCGGCCTGCGACATCTCCACATACTCACCGGGACGCACGTGCGCACTTACGTTAGGCACAGGCAGTGCGGTCACTGTCGGATTGCTACTGCCTTCTGCAGGCTTGTAGACAGCGGCACGCACGGTGAGCAGCACCACCGCCTTGCCAGGGAAGTCCAATTCAACATTGACCTTCTGTCCGTAGCCGCCGCGTGTCGCCACCCATGCACCGCTATCAGATTCAATCTTGAATACATCGGTGGCAAATCCATAACCACCTTGAGCCGCTAACACAGCCGCATAACCAAAAGCATCGACACTGTGTGGAATCAGCACCAATGAGGGCGATCGCGCCGCGATCGCAGCAGACACTGCTGCGGCTTGCGTATCAGGATCAAAGTCGCCTGAACCGGCAGCCAGTGTCAGGATTTCGTCGACCCCAGTCACTTTAAGTGCCGCCACGAATGTATCCGGCGATGGCCCAACGATGGCCACCGTCACCGGACCACCCGATGAGGCTTTAAGAGACTCGGCCGCCGCAATCAGCTCTAAGGACACAGGACGGAGTTCACCCCGACGATGCTCTGCAATGACCAGAATGCCGCTCATACGGTGGCTCCTTTGAATTCTTTAATGATGGCAGCGAGCTTGGCCGCTTGTTCGGCCAGACTGCCTTCAATCATCTGCGCTCGTCCCTTCTCAGGAATATACATACGGCGCACGCGCGAGGCGGACCCCACCTCACCAACCTCAGCCGCGTTCAGACTCAAATCACCTAACCCTAAGGTTTCGATGGGCTTGGCCGCGGCCTGCTTAATAGTGCGGAGCGACGCGTAGCGAGGGGTATTGATACCCAACTGGATCGACAGCACTGCTGGCAGATCAATGTTCATCATCTGCAGCACACCGCCCTCGAGTTCGCGTCGTATCGTGGCCTGAGTGGCGCCGAGGCTGAAGTCAAATTGGTTTACGACCGCGGCATGTGGCCAACCCAGCAGACCTGCCACCGCGATTCCTGTGGAAGCAAAGGAATGATCTGAGGACTGAACGCCGGCAAACACCAGGTCCGGCTTTTCATGCTTGATCGCGGCGGCCAGTACCCGCGCGATGGCCTGAGAGTCAGAGCCTTCCATCGACTCATCCCAAATCCGCACAGCGCGGTCAGCGCCCTTTGCTAGGCACTTGCGCAGCGACTCGTCGGCCTCTTCTGGGCCTACCGTCACCACCACAACTTCGACCTCGCCACCGGCCTCTTTGATCTTCACGGCTTCTTCCAGTGAGAAGTCGTCCCACTCATTCAGATCGCGCAGAAAAAAATCAGCGTCGACATCTTTACCGTCGGCGCGGATCTCGAAATCCTCATCTAAGGCGATCACCTGTTTAACCGCGACCAAAATTTTTGTAGCCATCTGCTCTCAACCCTTCACGTTAATTCTTAAAAGAAGTCGGCCAGTACTAGGCCAACTGCTCCACCGGCGCCTCAAGCACAACGGGGGATGCCACCGCCTCGCGCACCAACTCAATGAGCTCTCGCACCACAAAACGACCTTCATTACCGGTCGTTTTAGTTGCATCCTCAAACATGGTGAGATCCTTAGGGCAACTCACCACATAGACCTCAAGCCCCTCAATGAAGGCCGCCTCACGAATACGATTCTGTGCTGGTTTCTCTACACCCACTGGATCCGGCATCCAAATACGTCCGCCACCGGCACCACAACAGAAGGAGTTATCGCGACAGCGCTTCATATCGATCAGCTCACAGCCGATCATTTTTAGAATGTCGCGTGGCGCGTCATAGCCTTTGTTAAAACGCCCCAAGTGACAGGGGTCATGAAAGGTCACCCGATAACCCAACGGCCTCGTGACTTCAAGGCGCCCGCTCGTCAGCAGGTCGCGTAATAACGTGGTGTAGTGCTCAATCTCGAAGGTGCCACCAAAATCGCCATACTCATTACGGATGGTGTTAAAACTATGCGGATCAGTCGTCACAATGGTTTTAAACTGCGCGTTTTTCATCGCCTCAATATTAGCCGTCGCTAGAAGATCATAAAGACCCTCTTCACCAACACGCCTTACATCATTACCGGCGTTTTGCTCAGAATCGTACAATAGGCCAAAATCTACGTTCGCTTCTTGCAGTAGTCCTGCGAAGGTCTGCGACACTTTTTGGTTACGCGGATCGAAAGAGGCGTAGTCCCCAACAAACCATAAATAATCGACTGGCTCTTTGCGCGCATCCTTAATGGGCGTTGCTAACGCTTTAGTCCACGATCCTCGTTTACGCTTCGACTCACCAAAGGAGTTACCTGTTTTCGCTATGGTCTGCAGTGTTTTGGTAAGCAGCGGATCCATATCCCCCGCCTCCACTAACTTGCGTCTCATCTGCACGATAATCGGAATGTGCTCAACCGCCACCGGGCAGATCTCGACACACGCCATACAGGTGCGACACGACCAGAGTGTTTCCATCGACACTTGGCCTGGACTCTTGCCATGGATATCAAGCTCCACCTGATCTGGCAGCGCGCCAGAGGCGAGCGTTTTATTAGCGAATTCCCGTAATGACAAAATGACATCACGAGGAGACAACGGTGCACCGGTGGCATTCGCTGGACAGGCCTCGTGACAACGACCGCACTTGGTGCAGGCGTCTAAATGCAGCAGCTGTTTCCAGTTCAAGTCAGTGATATAGCTAAAACCGACACTCTCTTGAGAATCGGGAACCCGGGGTAGCCGCTGCGCCGCCAACGGATCACGTAGCATCAGCGAGGCACTGGCCGTGAAGATATGCTTCACCTTGGTGAATGGAATCAGCGCAATGAACGCTAACGCGATGAGCCCATGAAACCACCAAAGCCCAGAGCGGATCGTGCCCGCAGTCTCTGCACCTAAGCCCAGATCACGCATGGCCACCGCGAAAGCCGAACCAATCGGTGACCACCAACGATAATCCCAAACCTCAGGGCGACCCTGCAGCCACACAAGTCGCATGCCCTCAAGCACGAATCCAGTCACCGCAATGATCAGCAGCGACCATAAAAAGGCCCAATCCTCGATTCGATAGCCGGAGCGATCGTAATCTGGATCCGCAGGCGACCGATCAGGACGTGCGTAATTGAGCTTTGGTGGCTTAAGCCAGCCGCGGCGCCACATCATGAAGACGAGTCCGCCACCGAGCATGAAACCAGCAACATCCAACACCAGCGAGAACCATAGGTAAAAATCGCCGTACCAGAAACGCATGCCGGTCAACGGCTTTAAAATGTCGTATTCCACCGTAATGGTGGATGTGCCGAGAAACAGCAAAGCAAAACCGAAGAAAATCAGTGCATGCGCGCCACCCGCAGCATGATCACGCCGCACCAAGGTGCGATGGGTCAGCATGGTGCCCGTCATCTGCTTAAACCGACTAATCAGTGTGCCTGTCACGGCGTACGCCGTACCGTAGCGGTACTTGCGAATTTGAATCCAAGTGCCCCACAAGAAGATACCGATGGCGCCATAGCCAATTGCATAGAAGATCGTCACCGCCAGCGGGCGAAAATCCTCAAATAGCGTCCGGGTAATACTCAGGCTATCGATCATGATGTTCTAGGACTTCCCATAATAAGCACTCGGCCGGCAGAGGTCTGCCGGCCGATATTCGATCACTCACCCAAAGTCCGTTGCGTCAGACCTTGTACTCAATAGCCGCACTGGTGCCTGCCACATGCGCCACGCCCCACTTGGCGACTTCTCGCTTATAAGGCAGCGGCAGCTGTGGATTGGCTTCTTCAATCTCACGAGCCAAACGATGACCTGAGAAGGTCGCATCTGCAATGAGACGCGGTGCTTCCGCATCACCAATCAGATACACAGCCTTAACGCCATTTTTCTCCCACTCGCCAGACTTGGCATGCAACTCACGATGCAAGCTGTCATGCGAATGACGGCCAGTGACCAGAATCAATGAGTCAAACTCAATCCAGTGGTGCGATTGATTCTCATCACGTGGTGGCTTACCAGGACCCCGGTAGGTGCGCTTGGAACCATCACCCCAAATGTTGTAGGCCTGCATGCGACCCGGCTCAATTTTTGAGCAGAACTCATGCTCAAGCACATTGACATGCAGCTCATGTAAGCGGCGCATCATGTTCGGGTATTCCAACGTGAAGTGCATGTAGTTAGCTAAATGCACACCCGTGACCAAGGTCACCTCATGTCCAGCAGCCGCTAATTTCTCAGCAATGCTAGGCGCCATGAAATAGGTATCCGCGTTCACAATCACGACACGCTTACCAATTTTCTTCTTGCCCAAAATCACCTGCTCTGGGGTCAGCTGATCATCCCGTGAGGCATCGGCACCGGGGATTGGATCATGTGACAGGCAGTTGGTGCCATCGGTGTTCCAAGAGGAGCCTGTTGCGATGACAATGCGATCAGCGCCGTAGGCGAGCGCATCCGCTGCCGTCATCGGTTTTTGACCCAAGGCCACCTGGCACTCTTTATTTTTCTTGGCGAGCTTCGTGATCTGCGTTTCGCGGTAGTCACGATGGTAGCCCCACTCACCCAACCCTGGCAGCATCGCCAATTGGTTGATGTGACCACCAATCTTTGCTGCGGTGTCATATAAGTGCACGGTGTAGCCGCGCTCCATTAACACGCGCGAACATTCGCCACCGGATGGACCTGCACCAATCACCAAGACGGAGTCTTGTGAGCCCTTCTTCTTGAACTTCTCAGGGTGCCAACCGCGACGGAACTCCTCACCCGCTGTCGCATTTTGCGTACAGATCATCGGTGGGCCACCGATCTCCCAGCGCGAGATACAGACGTTGCAACCGATGCAAACGCGAATGTCATCGTAACGACCTTCTTCAATTTTCTTAGGCAAGAAGGGATCTGCAATGGACGGACGCGCTGCACCAATGATGTCGGCGTAGCCTTTAGTGACGATCTCCACCATCTTTTCAGGATCGGTGAATCGACCGACACCCAGTACGGGCTTTTTAACCACCTGCTTGATGAACTTGGTCCAAGGTACTTGATGGCCTTGCAGATAGAAGCGGGAAGGACCTGCATCCTCGCCCCACTCAGCGATATCGCCGACGTCGATGTCCCAGACATCGACTAAAGGATCTGCCAGTTTGGCGAACTGAACGCCATCGACCTCGGCTTCGATACCACTCGTGCCATAGAGCGAGTCCACCGCAAAACGCGTGGCGATCGCACAGTCCTTGCCCACCGCTCTACGGACTTGGTCTAGCGTCTCTAACCAGAACCGAGCACGGTTCTCTAACGAGCCGCCGTACTGATCGGTGCGCTTGTTGTAGAAGGGCGAGAGAAACTGCAGAGGCAGATACGAGTGCGCGCCGTAAACGTAAACGATGTCAAAGCCGGCGTCGCGCGCACGAAGTGCCGCCTCAACGTAATAACCCTGTACCTGCTTGATGTCATTCAGGTCCATCTCTTTACAGTACGTCATCGTCTCAAATTCGGACGCGTACTGACTCGGCCCCCGCGGCGTTGCGCGTGACTCCATATTGGGTGAGTGCGCGCCGCCATACCAAAGCTCAACACCCGCCAACGCACCATGACGATGAACCTCATCGCACATGGCGCGAAGGTTATGTACGTCACCGTCATCCCACAAACGGGCGGACAATCGATGAGTGTCATCTGACTCGGGATGGATCGAGCAGTACTCAGTGTTAATACCCGCCCAGCCACCCTCGGCCTTCACCGAGCGGTGAGCGGCCTGAAAGCCAGGGCGATCAGAGCCAGCACCAATACAGTGCGGCACCTGATAAAACCGATTGCGTAGTGTTTTAGGACCGATCTTGATCGGTTCAAACAGGATGTCGTGCTTGGGATCCCGTGCCATACATTTACCCCTATCTATAGTTCATACATCTAAAATGGACAAAACCGACCCTGTCCGACCATCGTATTCTCGCACCGCTAAAGGTGGGTGCGATAGAGCCGACAAAGCCGCATCACTTCAAACCGATAATCCAATAAATAATCAATAAAAACAATAATTTAAGTGTGATCAGGCCATATACTAGACAGGCAACTTGACCACCAGCTGACCCATCAAAGCGGCCAAAGCGTCTGCTGGCTTACCGCCTTGCTCCGCCTCGGCAAAACGCACAAAACTCTTCTCGTGATCAACCATCGCTTGCATCGCCGCTCGATCCTCGGGTGGTGCTTGATCAGCAAAGCCTTGATAACGACCAACGTAAACCAAAATCTCATCGGTGAAGACGCGTAAAAAATCAGGCCATGGAAGCGCACCTAGGCGGGCGGCATGGCCATAGCCTTCCTGGCGCGAGACCTCACTCTCCACAATGCTCAGCCCATGTCTCATTAACAGAGGTCTCAGCATGGCTTTAGCCTCCGTCTCCATCTGTAACATGGCCGCAAAGTAATGCCGATGTTCGGGAGCAGCCGTCGCCAACAAGCCGGAGAACATCGATTCACCGAGCACTTCGCCCTGATAAACCGCCATCACCCCATCCAAATAGGCATCAGTCACAGACGCTTCCTAGTACCCGTGACGGCCGGGCACCCAAGAGGTGCCGGCAAGTGGAATACCGGCCATCGCTGCTGCTTCTACCGTCACGGCCACAAGATCCTCACGCTCTAGGTGGTGCACATCCTGCTTGCCACAGGCTCGCGCAATCATGGTGAGCTCCATATTCATGGTCTTCAGATAATTGCGCACGCGTTGCGCGCCCACTAAGGGCTCTAGGCGCTGTTCTAAGATCGCATCTTGCGTGGTCACACCCACCGGACACTTGCCGGTCTGGCAGTGATGGCAAAAACCGGGTGCCGTGCCAATCTTGTGATAATCCGCCAGCGCCGATAGGTGCGAACCCTTCTGCACATAGCTCTCAGAGTTACATCCCAAGGCGATCAAAATACCCTGACCGATCGCAACCGCATCCGCACCCATCGCGAGCGCTTTGGCGACATCGGCACCTGAGCGAATGCCCCCTGAGACAATGAGCTGCACTTGGTCCTTCATGTTCATGTCTTCAAGCGCATCCACTGCTTGGCGAACCGCTGCCAAGGTAGGAATGCCCACATGCTCAATAAAGGCAACTTGAGTGGCAGCCGTACCGCCTTGCATGCCATCGACCACGACGACATCCGCACCCGCATGCACGGCAAGCTTCACATCATGAAATACCCGAGTAGCGCCTACCTTCACATAAATAGGCTTTTCCCAATCGGTGATCTCGCGCAACTCCTTAATCTTGATCGCCAGATCATCAGGCCCGGTCCAGTCCGGATGACGACACGCGGAGCGCTGGTCAACGCCTGCTGGCAGCGTTCGCATCTTAGCAACGCGTGGGCTGACTTTTTGACCGAGCAACATACCACCGCCACCTGGCTTGGCACCCTGCCCAATCACAATCTCAATCGCATCCGCTCGGCGCACATCATCCGGATTAAAACCATAACGCGATGGCAAGCACTGATAGACCAAGGTCTTTGATGATTGGCGCTCCTCAGCAGTCATGCCACCATCACCGGTCGTCGTGGAGGTACCCATTTCCGTGGCCGCTCGCCCTAATGCTTCCTTCACGTTGGCCGATAAAGCACCAAAGCTCATGCCCGCAACAGTGATCGGGATTTCAAGCTCAATGGGCTTCTTCGCAAAACGCGTACCTAGAATCGTTTTAGAAGAGCACTTCTCGCGGTAGCCCTCTAAGGCATAGCGCGATAACGAAGCGCCTAAAAACAACAAATCATCAAAGTGCGGCAGATGTCGCTTAGCGCCGAGGCCTCGAATCTCATACAGACCGGTGGCAGCAGCTCGTTGAATGTAGCTGATGACTTGCGAATTAAAGCCCGCGCTTTCCTCGCGGCTTAATGGTCCCTGTGAAGGGTTGGCATCGGGTGTCGATTTGGTTGACATAAAATCCTCTTAAAGACGCAAAACCGCACTCAGTACGTTTGTTTTGAGTCCGCATTCCAGTGATAGAGCGTCTTAGCTGAAGCGATGCGCTTGAACTCAGAGGCTTTGTGCGACAAACCCGCATCCGCGAGCAACTGCTTAACCGTGGCTATGTCGGTATCGCCCATCGGCTCAAAGCGAGCATCCGCACCGAGTGACTTCACCTCACCACGGACGTACAGCACCGCCTCATAGAGGGAATCTCCCAAGCCATCCCCCGCATCCCCACAAATCACCATCGTACCGGCCTGCGCCATGAACGCCGAAAAGCTACCCACGTCGCCGCCCACAACAATATTGCCGCCCTTCAAAGAGATGCCACAACGAAGGCCCGCATCACCCTGAATCACCAACAACCCGCCATGCGCGGAGGCACCGGCACCACCGCTGGCAAAGCCTTTGACCTCAACCCGTCCCGACATCATGTTCTCAGCACAGCCAGGGCCCGCATTACCGTGTACCACCACCGATGCGTGCTGATTCATACCCGCTGCGTAATAGCCCGCATGTCCATTGATATCCACCTGTACGGCCGCATTCATGCCCACAGCGATGCTATGAGCACCATCTGGATTTTCAACAGTAACGCCCTTAATGCCTTGCAAGTCACCATGCAAAAACTGATTCAAGTCCCGCAGAGGCTGCGAGGCCAAATCAAATACCACGGCGCCTTTCACCGCTTTCACTGAACTGACCATGAATACACCTCAGAGGGCTTTGGCTCAAAAATGTTGGCGTGCTTGACACCTGGAAGATGCGCCAACGAATGAAACTCCGAGGCGATCGCCACATAGTCATCTGTTTCAGCAACCACGGCAGGCTTACAGGCGAAAGGATCGCGCACCAACGCGAGCTTGTCTTCGGTACCCATCAGCAGCGTGAAAAACCCGTCAAAATCTTCAAACGCATGTTCCAGTGCAGTCTCTAAGGTCTCGCCCATATCTAAGCGCCAGTGCAGATAGCGACAGGCCCCTTCGGTATCGCAATCGCTCTCAAAGCGGATGCCTCTTTTCTCAAGCATTCGCCGAATGCTGTTGGGATTGGCTAATGACCCGTTGTGCACCAAGCACCAGTCCTCGCCCGCCGTATACGGATGCGCATTCTGTGGAGTGACCGCAGACTCCGTCGCCATCCGGGTATGCCCGACCAAGTGACTACCGGAAAAATTTTTGAAAGCGTAGCGGGCGGCCACTTCACTGGGCAGTCCCACATCCTTATAGAGATCGATCGAGCGACCGACACTTAATACGTGCACCGAGGGGTGATGCCGACCTACCCAAGCGCGAACTTCATCTGGTTTTGCTGTCGAGGTGACGATGCAATGATTGGCTTTCACTTCAAACTGCGCATCCCCTAAAAACTCGAGCAACGCACCTTCTAGGTGGCGCCAGTTAAAGCCCGCATCACCACAATACAGACTGACTTTGCGATGGCTATTCATCACCGGCTCACCAAACACCGCCATGCCAGATGAATCGGGTCCACGCTCGGTCATCCCGATTAGCATAGGAACCATTAACTCGCCTAAACGCGGACGCATCGATTTGTTTTTCAACAAGAGACCTACAATTCCACACATAGCGGCCTCCTAAAACATCTCAATGTAGCGCTTGGTTTCCCAATCGCCGACGTGACGGGAATACTCAATCCATTCCATGCGTTTGACACGGATGAATTCAGCAGCCAACGCTTGGCCAAGGCCTTCTTTGACGACCTCGTCCTGCTCAAGCGCATCTAACGCTTCATTCAGCGACTGTGGCAACAGACCAATTCCCCGCTTATGAATTTCCTCTAAGGTCAAATCATAAAGATTGACGTTGAGTGGATCGCCAGGATTAATCTTGTTCTCAATGCCATCCATGCCAGCCGCCGCAATTGCAGCGGTCGCCAAATAAGGATTCATCGCACCGTCAGGCAACCTGAACTCAATGCGCCCACCAGGCACTCGTACACAGGCTGTGCGATTGTTATCGCCATAGGCAATGAAAGCTGGCGCCCAGGTGGCACCCGACAAGGATCGCCCAACCACCAAGCGCTTGTATGAGTTGACCGTCGGTGCGCAAATGGCGGTTAACGCTCTCGCATGCTTCAAGAGCCCGCCCATAAACCAGTAACCCAGCTGGCTTAATTTCATGCCC
>CAIYVA010000138.1 GCA_903929455.1 uncultured Pseudomonadota bacterium
GTAACAGGGGTTCGAATCCCCTTGGGGACGCCATCCGCGCTAAGGGATGGCAGCGTTAAGACGGGCTTAAGGGCCCGGGCGATCACCGGCAGAGGGGATGCCCTTAAGGCTGCTCACAGTTAGGGTCGGAGAAGCGCAATGACAACGGTAGGTAACACAGCAACTGCAATGTCAGTGCCGTTACTGGATCTCAAGGCGCAATACCCTGCGTATCAAGCTGAGTTGTGGCCGCTGCTGCAGGAGCTGTGTGCCGGTCAAGGCTTTATCTTGGGACCGCAGGTCACCGCCCTTGAGTCGTCACTGGCCGCCTATAGTCAGGCTGCCTTTGGGGTGGGCGTGTCGTCCGGTACAGATGCGCTATTGCTGGCCATGATGGCGCTCGATATTGGCGCGGGTGATGCGGTACTGACCTCTACCTATACCTTCTTTGCCACCGGCGGCACCATCGCGCGCCTCGGTGCTCTGCCGATTTTCCTGGATATCGATCACGATACCTTCAACCTAAGCCCAGCGGCGGTGGAGCGTTTTCTGCTTGAGCAGTGTCGTTCCGTGAACGGCGAGTGGGTGCATACCGTGAGTGGTGCGCGGGTGAAGGCAATCATGCCAGTACACCTCTACGGTCAAGCGGCTGAGATGGCATCGTTGCTGGCGATCGCTCAGCGTTATCACTTAAAGATCATCGAGGACGCAGCGCAGGCATTGGGCAGTGAGTATCACGGCCAGCGCGTGGGTGGCTTAGGCGATGTCGGCTGTTTTTCTTTTTTTCCGACCAAAAATTTAGGTGCGTTCGGTGATGCCGGTCTGTGTACCGCCAATGACGCTGAGTTGACTGAGCGTCTGCGTGTGCTGCGTGTGCATGGGGGCAAGCCAAAATACTTCCATGCAGAGATCGGCGGTAACTTCCGTATTGATGAACTGCAGGCGGCGGTTTTGAATGTGAAATTCAAGCATTTAGACGCGTGGACGGCTGGACGCCAGAAAAATGCACAGCACTATCGCTTGTTATTTGCAGACGCTGGCTTAACCGATCGTGTCGAGTTGCCACACGCTGTCCCGGGACATCGGCATATTTATAATCAGTTTGTCATCCGGGTGTCTGAGCGTGATGCCCTACGGGCGTTTCTGACAGAGCAGGGGGTGGGTAGCGAGATTTACTATCCAGTGCCACTGCACTTGCAGCAGTGCTTTGCTTATCTTGGCGGCCAACGCGGCGATTGTCCGGTGGCGGAGCGAGCGGCGGATACCAGTGTTGCCTTGCCTATCTATGCTGAGCTTTCTGAGTCGCAGTTGGCGTACGTCGTCGATACCATCCGTCGCTTCTATCAAACGCGTTGATGCTCGGCGGTCGCTGTGGCGACCGATCATTTGCCGCGCACGCGCAATCTGTCGTGGGTGGTCGGTGCTTTCGGCATAATGCCCTATGACCGCACAATCTCCACCCCTGACGGATGACACGCCTTATCAAGGCCTGACCCCGGATGTGATCGTGGCAGCGGTTGAGGTGGCGGGCTTTCAGCCGGATGGGCGCATGCTGGCGCTTAACAGCTACGAAAATCGCGTGTATCAAGTGGGCGTAGAGGAGAGCACCCCGTTGGTGCTTAAATTCTATCGGCCAGGGCGTTGGGCGCGGGCGGCGGTCATCGAAGAGCATCGTTTCGCCTTGGAGTTGAGCGCCGCCGATATTCCCGTGGTCGCGCCCTTGGTGGTGGCCGGTGAAACGCTGTTGCAGGTGGCCGGGTATGACTTTGCGGCCTATCCCAGGCGTGGCGGACGCTGGCCTGATTTGGACACCACCGATGATCGGGTCTTGATGGGGCGCTTTTTGGGTCGCCTGCATCGTTTAGGTGCGGCGGGTCGATTTGAGCATCGGCCGGTGTTTGATGCGGTGGCGATGTCAACCGCCGCTGCTCGCAGTATTTTGCAGGATGACTGGCTGCCTGAGCATCAAGTGGATCGCTACGTCGGCGTGGTAGAGGCCATCATCGGGCAAATCAGCGACGCCTTCGCGGCGGTATCGCCGGTTCGTCAGTTGCGTATTCATGGCGATTGTCACTGCGGCAATATTCTGTGGACTGAGGCTGGACCACACTTCGTTGATTTAGATGATTGCTTGATGGGTCCTGCGATACAGGACATCTGGATGCTGTTGTCCGGCAGTCGTGAAGAGATGCGCCGCCAACTGAGTGACTTGATCGAGGGTTATGAGCAGTTCGCCGTCTTTGAGCGTTCGGAGCTTAATCTCATCGAGTCACTGCGTGCACTGCGCATGATCCATTACGCCGCCTGGTTAGCGCGCCGTTGGCACGACCCTGCATTCCCTAAGGCGTTCCCTTGGTTTGGTGGCGCACGCTATTGGGAAGATCATGTGCAACAGCTGGCGGAGCAACTAGACGCGTTAGGGCAGTCGCCGCTGCGTTTGTAGCATGCTACAGTCAGTGACAGTTCGGTACAGCGGGTGAGGGTGGAACGATGCAGTACAGAAAATGGCGCGTGATCGCAGCGTGGGTAGCGCTTAGCATCCTGTCAGCCTGCGATCAATCGGCTACCCCTTCGGTAGGGCACATCGCTCGATCCAGTGCAGGCCCAGCGCTCGCGATGGCGGTCGTCAGTGGTTCGACCTTGGCGCCTATTGAGGCGCATTTCAATGTACCGGCAGCGCCCGTGCTCAATACGCCGTTTAAAGTCGAATTGGTGGTCACGGCGGGTGCGGTGGCGCCGGTGATGACGGTGGAGGTGACGGGGGAAGAGGGGCTCAGCATACGCGCGCCGATGACACTCGTATCCTTTGACAAACTGGCGGCCGGACGCGACGTGCAAGTGGTCATTGAGGCGCAAGCGAGCACCCCCGGCGCCCACCTAGTGCATGCGGTGGCCGTTATGGGTCTGCCCAGTGGTCCGCAAAGCAAGACCTTTGTCTTGCCTGTTTTGGTATCGACCGCACCCTAGAAGCCAAGCTTCTGGCCCGCTCGAGTCCAACGGGGCGCCAACGACGGGCAAACAGGCCTCTGATCACGCCTCATTCGAGGCTAAGTCATCGCTAATATTGAAAAAAACCAGTATCATGATCGGCTTTGCCAAGGGACCCGCGTCGGGAACCTAAGTGGGGCCCCCTGTGATTTCAAATCTTCGAAACATTGCCATCATCGCGCACGTCGATCACGGTAAAACAACTTTAGTCGATTGTCTGCTCAAGCAGTCCAACACCTTAGATGCGCGCAAGGCCATGCCCGATCGGGTGATGGATTCGAACGATCAAGAGCGTGAGCGTGGCATCACTATCCTGGCCAAGAATACGGCCATCCGTTGGAAGGATTATCGGATCAACATCGTCGACACCCCAGGGCACGCCGACTTCGGTGGTGAAGTGGAGCGCGTGTTGTCGATGGTAGATTCGGTGCTGCTGTTGGTCGATGCAGTCGACGGCCCCATGCCGCAGACGCGCTTTGTGACCCAGAAGGCTTTTCAGCATGGGCATCGACCCATCGTCGTCATTAACAAGATTGATCGTGACGAAGCGCGTCCTGGTTTTGTGTTGGATGCCACCTTTGATCTGTTTGATCGATTGGGTGCCACACACGAGCAGCTTGATTTCCCGGTGGTCTATACCTCGGCGCTGCGCGGTTTCTCCTCGTTGGACCCAGCCGATCGCGGCGGCAACATGGACGCGTTATTTGAGTCCATCATCAAAAATTGCCCACCGCCGAAAGTCGATGTGAATGGTTCGCTACAGTTGCAGGTCAGCCAGCTCGATTATTCCAACTACGTGGGCGCGATTGGTATTGGGCGCATCACGCGCGGCACTTTGCGGCGCGGAGCCCAGGTGTCGGTCGTTGATCGTCATGGCAAAGTGCGAAATGAGCGCATTCAACAAGTGTTGGGCTTTTTGGGGCTTGATCGGGTAGAAGTCGAGGAAGCGTCGGCCGGTGACATCGTCGCCTTCGCAGGTATCCCTGCACCAAAAATCTCCGACACCTTGTGCGATGTCGATCACATCGAGGCGTTACCACCGTTGGTCGTGGATGAACCGACGATCAGCATGACCTTCGAGACCAATACCTCACCTTTCTTCGGCAAGGAAGGAAAATTTGTCACCAGCCGCCAAGTGCGTGAGCGTTTAGAGCGAGAGCTCTTGTCAAACGTGGCGCTGCGCGTTGAAGAAACCTCTGATCCAGATAAGTTCAAAGTGTATGGCCGCGGCGAAATGCATCTCGGTGTGTTGATTGAGAACATGCGTCGTGAGGGCTATGAGCTTGCGGTGTCGCGTCCACAGGTGGTGGTGCGTGAGGTGGATGGCGTCAAGCAGGAGCCGTGGGAGCAGGTGACCATCGACGTTGACGACAAGGCGCAAGGTGGCGTTATGCAAGCCCCCGGCGAGCGTGGTGGACAGCTGACCAACATGGGTAATGATGGTCGCGGCCGCGTGCGTCTGGAGTATATGATGCCGTCACGTGGACTCATCGGCTTTCAGACAGAGTTTCGCACCCTGACATCCGGTACCGGTCTGATGTATCACGTGTTTGATCATTACGGCCCAGTGGTGGACAAGGCGCTCGCGCGCCGCGCCTTAGGCGTATTGATTTCAAACGGTGAAGGTGAGGCGCTTGCCTATTCCTTGTTTAGCTTGCAAGAGCGTGGCCGCCTGTTCATTGGTCACGGCGATGTGGTGTATGAAGGTCAGGTGATCGGCATCCATACGCGTGACAATGACCTGGTGGTCAACCCGCTGAAGGGCAAAAAGCTCACCAACATGCGCGCATCGGGTAAGGATGACAACGTGGTGCTGTCGCCGCCGATTCGCTTTTCGCTCGAACAGGCCATGGAGTTTATTGATGACGATGAGTTGGTAGAAGTGACACCAACGAGTATTCGTCTTCGCAAGCGCTATTTGAAAGAGCAGGAGCGTCGTAAAACCGAACGGTAGACGACGTTCACTCAGTGAGGTGAGTGGCAGGTGCTTAAGCGCCTGCCGGCTAACCTCAGAGGCGTAAAGATGGACGCGATGAGTGACGCAAGCGCTGAGCGCCTCAAGATCTCGCCCGAGCCTTTGCCGCGGCGAGTGTGCGCAGCGCCGATGATGGATTGGACAGACCGCCACTGTCGGCGGTTTTTCCGCGCACTCGCACCCAATGCCTTGTTATATACCGAAATGGTCGTCGCAGACGCCATCCTCAAAGGTCGTCGTGAGCGCTTATTGGGCTTCGACCCGATTGAGCAGCCGTTGGCCTTGCAATTGGGTGGTAGTGATGCCGATAAGCTGGCAGCGGCGGCTCGCATTGCCGAGGACTGGGGCTACGATGAGATCAATCTAAACGTCGGTTGCCCGAGTGAGCGCGTGCAAAATGCCACGTTTGGGGCATGCCTGATGGCACAGCCTCAGTTGGTGGCGGACTGTATCGCTGCAATGCGCCATGCCGTTAAGGTGCCAGTGACCGTCAAGTGTCGCATCGGCATCGATGATCAGGACAGTTACGAGTTTTTGCTGAATTTCGTGGACACCGTCGCGGCCACTGGCTGTGACACCTTTATCGTACACGCGCGCAAAGCCATTTTATCGGGCTTGAGTCCTAAGCAGAATAGGGACATTCCGCCGCTCAACTACCCGCTGGTGTGGCGTTTGAAAAAGGAACGACCTACGCTTGTCGTGGTCATCAATGGCGGCATTAAAACCCTTGAGGAGGCGCGCACGCAGTGGGCTCATACCGATGGCGTCATGATCGGACGAGAGGCTTATCACAATCCCTATTTTCTCGGCGAGTTAAACCGCGTTGCTTGGCCATCCGTGGTGTCTTCTTTGCCAGAGCCGAGTGAAGTGGTGCGCGCGTTGGCGCCCTATATAGCCGCTCAGTTGGCGCGCGGCGAGCGCCTGCAGTCGATGACTCGGCATTTGCTTGGTTTGTATGCCCACCGACCAGGTGCCCGAGCGTACCGGCGCGTACTCTCAGAGCGCGCTCACCGCTCGGACGCGGGGATGACTGTCTTGGACGCGGCAGTGCGTGCTGCGGAGGCGGCGGGTGGTGAAGGCGCTTTGGCTTGATTCTTTTCGTGTTTCCAGTCAACCTTTGGGCCATCACTCCCGAATCCTTGGAATGAACGCAGCACTAAATGCCCACTGAGACAGATCTGCAGCGAGCGATTCTTTTTGCTGACGTGGTCGGCTCGACACGGCTTTATTCGCTGTTAGGCGATGCCAAAGCGCGGGAAGTGATCGCGGTCTCCTTGCAGGTGATGGCGGAGGCAACCGAAGCGTGTGCGGGCACCGTGATCAAGACGATTGGCGATGAAGTCATGGCCACGTTTTTAACGCCCGACGATGCGCTCAGTGCGGCTACTAAAATGCAAGAGCGCACTAATATGCATCCGCTACTACAAGCCGATGAGGTGCGACTGTCGATTCGCATTGGTTGCCATTTCGGACGTGTGACCTTTGAAGAGCGCGATATTTTTGGTGCCGCCGTGCATGCGGCCAACAGTGTCACCAGCGAGGCAAAGGGTGGTCAGATTTTGGCCACGGTGGCGGTCATTGAGCGCTTGTCCGCCGATTGGCAGTGGGCCATTCGGCAGATCGATGTGGCTACTTTAAAAGGTCGTACCGAAGAAACGGCTCTGTATGAGGTGCATTGGCAGGCGGACGATGTGACGGGCATGTTGCCGTCGATTGACGTCGCGAGTGTCGTCTCTCATTCGCGGCAGCGCCTGCGCCTGATACAAGGTGAGCGCGAGTGGGTTATTGATGAGCAGTGTCCAATGGTGACCATTGGTCGTGGCGATCAGAATGAAATCCTTGTGAAGGGCGATTTGATTTCGCGTCAGCACGCGCGCATAGAGATGTCGAAGGGGCGCTTTTCGCTAACCGATCTGTCGACCAACGGCACCTTTGTGAAAGCCAATGGAGACCCTGAGCAGTTTGTACGGCGTGACAGCACCGCATTGGCGGGCTCTGGTGTGATTGGCTTAGGCGAGTCCCCTGAGAAAGACATGCCGCTCGTGATCCGCTATTCGGTCACTCGTTAGTTAAAAATCGATGGTTCTAAAGAGTGCCCCCGCTCTGTGAGCCACCGTATGTTTCTGACTATCCTAAGCGATCGATTAATGCCGCGAGTTGTTCGGTGAGTGCGGGTGGTAAGCGCTCGCCATAGGCGGCAAAATCCGTTTTCAGAAGGGCTGCCTCCGTGCGCCAGCCGGCGTGATCCACCGCTAGTAATTCGCTCAAAGCCTCTTCCGACAGTGATAAGCCTGTGGTGTCGAGCCCTGCGCGCGTTGGCATCGTACCGATCGGTGTCTCTTCGGCGAGGGCAGTGCCTTTAACGCGTTCGGTAATCCATTTGAGTACGCGCAGGTTGTCACCAAATCCTGGCCACAAAAATTGCCCCGCTTCATTTTGCCGAAACCAGTTCACGTGAAAGATTTTAGGCGGCTGAGTCAGGGTGTGGCCTAGGTTGAGCCAGTGCCGCCAATAGTCGGCAAAGTGATAGCCGCAGA
>CAIYVA010000139.1 GCA_903929455.1 uncultured Pseudomonadota bacterium
AGACACTCTTTCCCTACACGACGCTTTCCGATCTAGTCACAATCCGCCTGACTACAACGGTATGAAGTTTGTGCGTGAGGGTTCGCGACCGATTTCTGCTGATACGGGTCTAAAAGAAATTCGCGCGATCGCTGAGGCGGGTGATTTTCTGAAGGTGGCGAAGCCTGGGTCAGTCAGTGTCGTCGATGTGTCGACGCGTTACATTAACCACTTATTGTCTTATGTCGATATTGGTAAGTTGAAGCCACTGAAGATCGTTTGTGACGCCGGCAACGGTGGCGCTGGTTTAACCATTGATCGACTAGAGCCTCATCTGCCCTTTACGTTTGTGAAGTTGCATCACGAGCCCGATGGCACCTTCCCGCATGGCGTGCCTAATCCGATGCTAGAAGCTAATCGAGCGCCCATGATTTCCGCACTAAAGCGTGAAAAAGCGGCGATGGGCATTGCGTGGGATGGGGATTATGATCGTTGCTTCTTTTTTGATGAGAGCGGCGTTTTCTTGGAGGGCTACTACATCGTCGGTCTGCTGGCATCCGTGTTTTTAGCACGTGAGTCTGGCGCAAAAATTGTTCACGACCCGCGCTTAACCTGGAACACCTTAGACATTGTTGGCTCGCTGGGTGGTACCGCAGTGCTGTGTAAGTCGGGCCACGCCTTCATCAAGGATGCGATGCGTCAGGTAGATGCCGCCTACGGTGGAGAGATGAGCGCGCACCATTATTTTAGAGATTTCGCATACTGTGATAGCGGCATGATCCCCTGGCTTGTGCTGGCGCAAGTACTCAGTGAAAGTGGGCAGAGCCTATCGTCATTGGTGGCTGAGCGCATGCGTCTGTTTCCTGCCAGTGGTGAGATCAATCGTCGCGTGCCGGATGCGCCTGCAGCGATTGCGGCGATTGAGAGCCGCTACCGGCCCGCTGCCATTGCGGTGGATTTCACGGATGGATTGTCACTTGAATTTCCCCAGTGGCGTTTTAACTTGCGCTCCTCCAATACGGAGCCTCTGTTGCGCTTGAACGTGGAGACTCGCGGCGATCACGCGCTGATGCTCGAGAAGACGCAGGAGATGCTGAGTTTCCTGGCGTCCCTCGGTGCGGTGGCCGCGGATCATTAAGACCGCCGTGGGCAGTGCGCACGGCAACGGGCAGGCGGTGTGCCGACGCCAATTTAGATTGATTCGTAAATGAGATTCATTCTCGTTTATAATGCCCTATGCCGCGCCATTTAGACCCGTCAGACGCCGCCCGAATCGGTGAGCCCCATGCCGTCACCGCAGCCATTGGCTTGCTGGACATGCCCTTACATCACGATGGCTACGTGTTGGGCGTTGCGGCAGCGTCGTCCGATGAGGCAGATTTGGCTGTCAGGCTAGGAGAACTCGGTTTTCTGCCGGGTGAGCCCATTCGGGTGATTGCCAAGGCCGCATTCGGTGGTCCGCTCGCCGTACGGGTGGCGGGTGCGACCTTTGCGCTACGGCGATCGGAGGCGGCTTCTGTCCGAGTGACGATGGGGCAACATAGCGCTACGCCAGTGGCCAGCCAATGAGTACGATCGCCTCTCGACCACTGATTGCGTTGGTGGGTAACCCCAACTGCGGCAAGACCGCGCTGTTTAATTTATTAACCGGCAGTCGCCAGAAAGTCGCCAACTATGCGGGCGTCACCGTCGAGCGAAAAGAAGGTCGGTTGGTGAATTCCCACGGACGCTCCGTCCATGTGTTGGATTTACCCGGTACATATAGCCTCCATGCGCGAACGCCAGATGAGCAGGTGACTTGCGACTATGTGTTGGGCCGTTTGCCTGACGAACCGCGGGCGCAGCTGCTGGTGGCGGTGGTGGATGCAACGAATTTAAAGCGTCAGTTACGCTTGGTGATGCAATTAAAGCGGACCGGCCACCGTCTGGTGATTGCGCTGAATATGGTTGACTTAGCGCGCCGTCATGCGCTCATTGTGGATAGCCAGAGCTTGTCCGCGGCATTGGGCATTCCGGTGATAGAGACCGTGGGCATCAAAGCAGACGGTGCGGCTTCGTTAATTGACTACATCCATCAGGCGCTAGACGCAGCTGATGCCACGCTAGAAGCGACAACGCCTGGTCAAGCGCGTGTGGTCCCTATAGACGTTTCTAGCCAAATGGTCGATCAGCAAGCGGTCGATGCGATCTTTCGAACGCTGGGCTATCAACGAGACGGTAGCGCTACGGGCAGCGAGCGCATCGATCGAGTGGTGTTGCATCCCGTGGTTGGGCCATTGCTCTTGCTGGCGATTCTATTCGTCATATTTCAGGCCGTGTTCGCTTGGGCGCAGCCTTTTATGAATGCGATCAGTGGCGCGATCGCATGGATAGCAGCGCAATTGATGGGTGGCCTAGCGCCTGGGTTATTGCGCAGCCTATTAGTGGATGGGGTATTGGCCGGTGCGGGTGCAGTGCTGGTGTTTTTGCCACAAATCGTTTTTTTATTTGCGTTTATTCTGTTGTTAGAAGACTCCGGTTATCTGCCGAGAGCGGCCTTCTTGCTCGATCGACTGATGGGCGGTGTCGGTTTATCAGGTCGCTCGTTCATCCCGTTGTTGTCGAGTTTTGCCTGCGCAATACCTGGCGTGATGGCCACGCGTACCATCCCAAATCCGCGTGATCGCTTGGTGACTATTTTGATTGCGCCGCTGATGACCTGTTCTGCGCGACTGCCTATTTATGCGCTGTTGATTGGTGCGTTTATTCCGAGTCGCACCTTGTCTTTTGGTGTGCAGCTGCAAGGCGTTGTGCTGTTTTTTCTGTATTTGCTCGGGGTACTCAGTGCATTCTTAGTGGCTCTGCTATTGAAGGGTTTCCGCCGAGGCTCTGGCATTAAGCCACTGCAAATGGAGTTGCCAAGCTATCACTGGCCAAGCGGGCGGCATCTACTGTTAGGCCTTTTGCAGCGCATTGAGATTTTTCTAAAACGCGTCGGTAGCATTATCGTCAGTCTGATGGTGCTGCTGTGGTTTTTCAGTTCGGTGCCAACGCCACCTGCGGATTTTGTGGGGCCTGCGATTCAGTGGAGTTACGCGGGCAGGGTCGGTGCGTGGCTACTGCCGCTATTTGCGCCGATCGGTTTTAATTGGCAAATCGTGGTGGCATTGATACCCGGATTGGCAGCGCGTGAAGTGGCCATTGGTGCCTTGGGTACTGTGTATGCCTTAGGCGCCACGGGGCGTGATGTGGCCGGCCAGTTAGCGCCGTTGATTCAATCCGCTTGGAGCTTGCCTACTGCCTTATCGTTGCTGGCGTGGTATGTGTTTGCACCGCAGTGTGTGTCTACACTTGCGGTGGTGCGGCGTGAGACGAATACGTGGTGGGTGCCAGCGACCATGGCGTTTTATCAGTTTGCGATGGCGTATGGGGCGGCTTGGCTCACCTTCCATGTGAGCCGCGCCGTCTTAGGTGCTGCATGATGCTGTTGGTTGAGCGGATCGTGGTTTTGTTATTGGTGCTACTGAGTCTCGCGGTGGTGCTCAAGACCTTGCTGCCTTTTGGCTGGCGTGTCGCGCTGGCCAAAGGACTGAGTGGTAAGGTGCCCGACCGTGTGCGTATTTGGTTGGCGGGGCGTTCTGCCTGTGATGCGTGCGGGCGACGCTAAGACGCACACGACGCAGCAGCGATTGCCGCGTTCAACGGTTGGCTTTTTGGTGTGAGTCGATGGTTAGCTGAGCCAGCGCGTGTCTAGGCCGATACTGCCTTTAGCCTACCCATAGCACCACCAGCGAGGCTACCAGGCAGTAGCCGCCAAAGAGATACCATCGGCCTTGTTCAAGCCAGCGTGACAGCCAGCGCAGCGCCACAAGACCCGTGAGGAAACTTAATAGCATGCCTATAAGGCTTGGGCTCAATAGATGAAGCAGGGATTCGTGAGCTAACGACTGGCTGGCTGCTTGCGCTTTTAAGAAGCGATGTAGTTCGCGAATAATGACGACGGGTGTCAGTACTACGGCGAGCGCAAAACTAAATTCCTCTGCCTTTCGTCTAGAAAGTCCTAACAGGAGGCCAGCGGAGATGGTCGCACCTGAGCGTGAAAAGCCACGGAAGGGCAGACACAGTCCTTGTACTGCGCCCACCAGTAGGGCGGAGCTTAGGCGCGGTATGCCATTGCGCGCGCGCAGTCGCGATGAGATTAAAATGAGTACGCCAGCGCTCGCCAGTGCCGCTGCCATCAGCCGCGCATTACCAAACAACGACTCGATCTCAAAGTGGCTACCTGGTGGTACGAGGATGTGTTGGATCAGGGATTGCAACGTGAGACCGACTAGACCGGTTATAGCGGTCGCGGCGATTAAGTGCAGGCTATGAGTTCTAAAGGCTTGCATGGATGAAAAGTAGGTTTCGCGCCAGGCCTGCCAAAAATACACAATCACTGCACACATCGTGCCGGTGTGTAGCATCACCAACAGTAAAGTCATTGCGGGGGTGGTCGGGTCAAGACCCAGTAATTTTTCGGCGACAATCACGTGCGCTGAACTCGACACGGGTAGCAGTTCGGCAGCACCTTGCACAATGGCCAGCAGGATCAGATGCAGGGGATTCATGGCGGCTCCGGGGTCTTTCTAGGCTCGTCGACGGGTCAGTAGCCATCGACGAATGGCGCGCTGTAGGCATACGAGTGACTCATTTGGCCTGGCCTCTGACCGAGGTCAAACCTTAGATGTGCTCGCAGAATCGATGATAAACGAATGAAATAAATAGGGAAAGCGGCTTATTGAGTGTGCGATCGATGGGTAGACTCCTGCCGAAAATTGAGCGGCGCCCTCAGTTGAGGGTGGTAATGGTTAGGTATCCCACCGGTTAAGCACGTTAAGGACTAAGTGACGTCCACTTGGTGTGTGAGGATGCCGGCCCTGCACAAGTAGGGCCGGCTTTTTTATGGTGGCGCGCTTTGATGTCTTGCTAAAAAACCACTCGTTAGTTGTTGCGGTATCGTTAGGCCCCACGCGGTATTGCCCTCCAGTAAAATCGGCCCAGAGGGTGTTAGCACCCAATCCCAAGCAATCGATTGAATGTCTGGGATCAAGCGATGTGATTGCTGGCTGTGTGCGACCAACTGTGACCAATACGGCAAACAATAGCCAGGTCGCATGAGTTGGTTAATGCGCGTATGGGCCTGACGATAGGTTTCGTTCATGACGATGGGGTGTAGGGGCGGACCCAACTGACCGGTATCTACTTCGATGGGGGATACGATATTGAGCGGCGACTGATTTTTAAAGTGACCTGCTGGGATGACCATGAAAGCACACAGGGTCTTTAAGGCTTCATCGGTACTCGGGTAGGTGTGGGTCCACTCGGTAGCCACGCGCACTCGGATAACTGTCCCGTCGTACGACAGCGCTGCTAAAGCCGGGTGATTTTGTAGAAGTGGTTGCACCAGTGACTGATCGAGTTGGCATAAAGCCTGCCAAGCAGACGCTACCGCTGCATCATCCGCCAAGGCTTCGCCAGTCAGGCGCTGACCAGCCAAGCCTGTTGCTGTGCGCCAGGCGGCAAAGGCACCGATGCCCATATGGCCACTGTTCATTTTGCAGAACACCTGTTGTACATCGCCCATCAGGTCGCTCAGGGGTCGCAGTTCGTGTCGGTGAGGAAGGCTTGCTAGGGTGGTGACGACAGGTATCCCGTGATGACTCAGTAATTGCGCCAAAGCGGTTTTATCTTGAAGCAGTGCCTTTGAGGCGGAACCACGTGTTCGAGCTTCGCTGCGCCAGTCGTGGAAGGCGGCGGTCTCTGCCGCATAAACATACGCAAGTGCTCTCGTCGGATCGCGGTACAAGCGAAAACGATAGGCATCTATCGGATGTATGCACCAGCACAGCCCGAGCCTCGCGAGGCAGCGAACTTGTGCCCGCACAGAAATCCCTTCCTCTCCTGCGATGGTTGGTCCGTAGCGTTTGAGCGCGCGATAGTAGGCGGGCACTGAGTGAATGAGTTGCCACCGTAGCCACAGGATAATTTGCATGACCAGCCACACTAACCGTGGCCAGCGTTGGCCCTGTTGCCACCAGAATCGACGGTGCAGGGTAATGCGCGCATCTTTGTGTGGCCAAAAGTAAAGCGGGCTGAGCAGTCCAGCGGGGCGCTGCCGTTGCCATAGTTCACGCTTAAGTACCCGACCCACTTTCTTAAGATGGTGGTACGTCAGCATGCATAAACTCACTGATGGGCGTAGCGCTGATGGGCGTGCGTGTAATCGCTCTCGCGGCGTCGAGCTGGCGGCTCAACTATCCGGTGCTCCATGTCAAGCAAACCGGTATCAAAATTTGATTAGTTGGTGGGCGGTACAGGGCTTGAACCTGTGACCCCTGCCGTGTGAAAGCAGTGCTCTACCGCTGAGCTAACCGCCCGCCGCCTAATGCCCAAGCCTGCATTCTAGGGATTTGTGCCGCGGCATTCAATCAACATTCGTGCGACAAGCCTGTGGTGCTGCGCCCCCGTGGGTGCCCGAGAGGTGCTGTTTGACGCAGTGCCAGTGCTGATTGAGCATTCCTTGGTCGCCTGTGTCGGGTCTGTTCGCGTATCCTTGCGGCTACGTTTGTGAGGCAGGCGATTTATGACGATTAGAACCCGATTTGCACCCAGTCCGACCGGCATGCTGCACATAGGCGGTGTGCGTACCGCGCTGTTCAGTTGGTTAGTGGCGCGGCGCGCGGGTGGCGTGTTTGTCTTGCGCGTAGAAGACACCGATCGAGAACGGTCAACGCCTGAGGCGGTGCATGCCATCATTGAAGGATTGCAGTGGCTCGGATTGAATGCCGATGAGGGTCCGTTTTATCAGACGGATCGCTATCCCCGTTACAAAGAGGTCATTGATCAATTCTTACAGTCCGGTCACGCCTACCGATGTTATTGCTCCAAAGAAGAGTTGGACGCCATGCGTGCGGCGCAGTCTGCGCGCAAAGAAAAGCCGCGTTATGACGGACGATGCCGTCATGGCGCAGTGGTGCGGGAGGGCGTGACTCCGGTGGTCCGTTTTGCGAACCCGCAGGATGGGCAAGTGGTGGTGCGTGATCTCGTGCACGGGCCGATCGTTTTTCAGAATGCTGAATTAGATGACTTGATTATTCTTCGATCGGACGGTAACCCCACGTACAATTTCTGTGTGGCGGTGGATGACTGGGATATGCAAATCACCCACGTCATTCGGGGCGACGATCATATTAATAATACGCCGCGCCAGCTTAACTTGCTGTCAGCCATGGGTGCTCAAGCGCCTATTTATGCGCACTTACCGATGATTTTGGGGCCTGATGGGACTAAGTTATCTAAGCGCCATGGCGCGGTGAGTGTGTTGGAGTATCGGGAGGCGGGCTTTCTGCCGGAAGCGCTTTTAAATTATCTTGGCAGGCTCGGCTGGTCTCATGGGGACCAAGAGATATTCTCCATCGACGAGATGATTTCTTTGTTCGACTTGTCGGATGTTAATAAGTCAGCATCTGCACTGAATCCAGACAAAATGGCGTGGACTAATCAGCAGCATATGATGCGTTCAACCAGTGCGCATCTGGCCGCGCCGTTGGCTGTTCACTTGCAGGCCTTAGGGGTGGCCGATCCCCAGATGCGGTCGCTCGATGCGATTGTATTGGCACAGCGTGAGCGGGCGAAGACACTGCGTGAGATGGCAGAGGCCAGTGTGTTTTTTTATCACGCCCCTGCCGAGTATGAGGGTAAGGCGGCCGGCAAGCACCTCACCGCAGCCACCCTGCCGTGGCTACAGATCGCACGCGACGCGCTCAGGGCGTTGGGCGGCTGGGGGGCGCTCGATATCCATCAGGCGCTCGAGGGCTTGGCGGCTAGCCATGCGGTATCGCTTGGAAAAATAGCGCAGCCGCTGCGCGTGGCGGTGGCGGGGGGCAGTGTCTCCCCACCGATTGACCAGACACTGGCGATTCTGGGGCGGGAGGAGGTTTTGGCGCGATTATTGACAGCGGAGGCCTATATTGCCGCGCTACCCGCCGTTTAGGGGCTTCTTGGGACCGATTCTGAGTGGAGGGCGTCTGCCTCGAAGGGGCTCTGTGAGGCTTTCTATTGTTGACAGTCTGCACGTCACCGCTTAATGTCCCGCCGCCGCGTGGGGCTATAGCTCAGCTGGGAGAGCGCTTGCATGGCATGCAAGAGGTCGTCGGTTCGATCCCGACTAGCTCCACCATTTTTTTGCCGATTTGCGGGTTTCTGCCGATACACTGGGTCCCCATCGTCTAGAGGCCTA
>CAIYVA010000140.1 GCA_903929455.1 uncultured Pseudomonadota bacterium
CCTGTTCGAGGGCGGTGGGCGTGACGGTCCGATGCGCGTTTCGCCGGAGCCTTTCCTTTATGTTGGGGGAAGGGGCGGGGGTTTAAAGGGGGAGAACTGGCGGAGCGGTCGAAGCCCGGTGCGAACATTCGCTGGGGGCCGGGAGGCTGGCCAAAGGGAGTGCGCGGGTATCTCGCGTATCACGCAGTGCCCACCAAGGCGGGGGCGATCACGGACTTCGTTCACTTCGCCACTTGGCACTGGAAGCGGGCGCTCGGTCGTCGCAGCCAGAACGGGCGGGTGACGTGGGAACGGAAGGCCTCACTCGCCACGCAGTGGCTTCCATCCGCCCGGATCACCCACCCCTATCCGCAGCAACGCTTCGTCGTCAAACACCCGAGGTGGGAGCCGAGTGCGTTATCAGCGCTCGCTCGCATCTGTCCGGGGTGGCGCCCGGTAACAGGCGTCCCCACCGGGATGGCGTCGGGACGAGCCGGTTCTGCGGCTTACCGTGTTTTGCCCCCATTCTTGCCCACCGAACCGCCGACGACGGCTCCACTGCAATTTGGAGGGTTAATGTATTGGGCAGGATCACTGAAGAATTTGTTGAGGTCGTTAGGTGAAAAGTCCTCGATTTTGGACTGTGTGATTGTGTTTGATTTTGCGCCGGTCACGAGGAGACGTCCGGGGAACGCGATGCGCGGTGGGTCGGTAAGATAGATCCGCGCTACCCAGCCGTTGGGCGCAAAATTTTGGTGACGCAAGATGCCGAAACCAAGAGTTGTAACATTGTCGCAGCCAGCAATCTGTCCCGTATATCCCTTCACCAGCTTCATCGCGTAGCATGGTTGCATCAAGTGACGGTCTATATAATCTAGCATCCTCTCGAGCAATGTGAGGTTTGCGGGACTGTATGAACCGACTTGTGCTAGAAGATCGTCAATTGTTCCCGGGTCCTGATCGCGCAACCAGCTGTTTATTACCTCCGTAATACGTGTCATCGGAATGGTTGCAGGGAGCGTCGGAACGGTTGTAGAGGGCAATGCCACCACCGAGACATCCGGAAAGGCTGCGCGATTGAGTAGCGGCTTGTAAAGTGCGCAAAGAGCATCTTCCTCAGCCGAATACAGGGACACTGTCTGGCCGAAGAGTGTATCGGTGCCCGAATCACGCGCAAAAACGGTGACAGATTTCGTTCCGTCAGCGAGAATAGTAGTCAAGGCATCGGCGTTCTTGCGCCCGGTGCTACTGTTGACGAACCCCTGTTCGTGCTGACGGCAGCGACGAGCTACGCCTTTGCCTGCCTTGCCAACATAGAGCGCCTCGCCGTGATCTTCCATAGTGCCGTGCATCAGCCAGATATAGACGGCCGGCTTAGTCGTCGCGGAATACTGTCTGAGCGCGGCGAATTTAGGAGTGCCATCTGGGTCGCACGTGACTTTGTGAGACCTAACGAAACGGAATTCTTCAAGTTCTTTGAACGACACGGGCACGGACGTCTCCTCTATTCCACGGGTTTGATACGAATAAAGCTGATACAACGGTGAGTGTCAAGCGAGTTGTCGCCCGTAATTCGCAATGAGTGTGTTTTTATCCGGCTCCCCTCCCTGCCATGCGATGATGGCTTGGTTCGCCGACTGGTACTGAGTGTGCCACGGTGCTCACTCCGGGGAAGGTCCGGTGCTCGCCATCCTCGCCATGCTCGCGCG
>CAIYVA010000141.1 GCA_903929455.1 uncultured Pseudomonadota bacterium
GGAGAGATGATTCGCCTTGCTACCGACACCCAGCGTGGCGTTTTTTACCTCTACAAAGTTACCAACATGGGCATGATCGGCTAAGACTGTACCCGGACGAAGACGCGCAAACGGACCAACGACGCAGTGAGCGCCTACAGTCGCTTGGTGAAGAACGCTATAAGGACGAAGCACCGTGTCGTCACCGACAGTGACATCTTGCAGTACACAGCCAGCGCCGACCACGACACGATGACCCAGCTGTACGCGGCCTTCGAGCACCACGTTCACATCGAGCGTCACATCACGGCCCACACTGACCTGACCGCGCACATCTAGGCGATGAGGGTCAACAATAGTGACGCCGGCGGTCATCAAGGCGCTGGCCTGAGACCGTCGATACTCACTTTCAAGCGTAGCGAGCTGTAGTTTGTCATTCACGCCGAGCACCTCTGCTTCGGTCGGCGCGATCAGCGCGTTCACCTTAAAGCCATCTCGTACCGCAACCGCAATGATGTCGGTGAGGTAGTACTCGCCTTGCGCATTGTCGTTTTTAAGACCACTGAGCCAGCGCTTAAGCGCACCCGCAGGAGCCAGCATCAAACCGGTGTTGCACTCTTGCACACCTTGCTCTTTACGCGTGGCATCCTTTTGTTCAACGATACGATACACATGGTGGGCATTGTCGCGCAGCACTCGGCCGTAGCCTGCTGGATTGGCCAGAATGACGGACAAGATCGCGAGCGAGTCCGGGCTGCCCGCGGCCATCAGTTGCGTCAGGGTATCGACATTGATCAGCGGGACGTCGCCGTACAGCACCAACACTCGGTGCTCATCCGGTATAGCAGGGATCGCTTGCATGAGGGCGTGTCCGGTGCCTTTCTGCTCGGCCTGCAAGACCCAGTGAATCGCCGGATCCGGAAATGCTGCACGCACTTGCTCACCGCCATGCCCATACACCACGTGCAGGGAAGTCGGTGCGAGTCGATGGGCACAGTCGAGGACATGAGCCAGCAACGGCCGCCCTGCCAATGGCTGGAGCACCTTGGGCAGGTCGCTGTTCATACGTTTACCCTGACCAGCCGCCAAGATCACGATGCTGAGAGACATGGGGATCCTCGAACGTATTCGGAGGACTATTCTCGCACGGCAGTGGAGCGACGGGCAGGCTAGCGGCGGTCAGGCGTCACAGTCACGATATAAATTAGTGGCCACCACGGGGGGTGTACCGGTAGGGACCGAGCCAGCAAAGGGCGAGCGCCCCGCCCGCCATCCCGAATGCCCCCCACAGCAAAATCCCATCGAAGCTACGGGACACATCGTACACATGCCCATAGACCGAGGGTGCCGTGCCGCCACCAATCGCAAAAAAACTATAAAGGGCGCCATAAATAGCGCCGTAGTGACGCGTGCCAAAGTAGCGGGCTGCTAAGAAGGCCAGCAGGTCATACTCCATACCAATCGCCACGCCGAGACTACCAATAAGCCACAGTGCGCTGCTCGGTGTCACCGGCTGATAGATCACCATCACGACCGCAATGATGGGTGCGCTTAATAACAACAAAGCGACCCAAGGGGCCCAGATCCGATCAACCAACCAACCGCCGACCAGACGACCACCGATCACAAAAAAACCAATGAGAGGCAACAAGGTGAATATTTGTGGCCGACTGAGACCGTGCGTTGACAGCAGCAATTCCATGTTGGGAATGGGTCCACCCACGGCGAATGCAATCGGCAGAAAAGCACCACCGATCAGCCAGAATCGCCAATCACGCAGTGCCGCACCAAGCGTCATCCCTGGCTCGGCCATCGTCACACCCATCGCATTCGCTGCGGCCGGTGACGGCTCTTTAAAGCAGAGCAGTGCCAACGGCCATGCCAGTAGCAAAGGCAATGCGGCTAGGGCCACATACGCCCATCGCCATCCAAACGCATCGATCGCCCATGCCGTGTAGGGCTTCAATAAAAGCGCAGCTACACCCGTGCCAATCAGCGCCAAGCCGAGTGCCAATCCCTTGCGATGATCGAACCAACCATTCACCGCGCGCGTCCACGTCACCGGCAAAGTCCCAGCCCCCACCGCAGCCATCACTCCCCACGTGAGGTAGTACCGTGACAACGAGCCGTCTTGTAGCGCAAATCCGAGCAAAGAGACGCCAAATAACACCACAGATACCAAGGTCACGCGCCTGACACCATAGCGATCGGCTAGCCATCCAATCAGAGGGCCCATCAACACAATCAGCA
>CAIYVA010000142.1 GCA_903929455.1 uncultured Pseudomonadota bacterium
CACGGAATCACAGTCCCTCAGTGATCGCGCAGTTGTTAAATACTTTTTCCAGCCCAAGGTTAATGAGGAGCTTGCGTACGCACAGATCACCGGGGTCTCGCAGAGCATGTTGCGCGCAGCGCCTCCCGGTACCACGCCACCTTTCATCTTGGCCTACAACGCCTCGACCGTGCCGGTTCTACAACTGGCACTCTCCAGCGACAGCCTCTCCGAAGCGCAACTATTCGATGTAACCAACATCGTTCTACGTACCGGACTGTCGACCGTACAAGGCGCCTCTATGCCGTTCCCTTACGGGGGGCTGCAACGCCAAGTGCAAATCGATCTGGATCCACAGGCACTGCGTGCCAAGGGTTTATCCGCCGCTGATGTCAGTGCGGCGATCGGCGCACAAAATTTGATTCTGCCTGCTGGCACGCAAAAAATTGGCGACCTCGAATATTACGTTGATATCAATGTCAATGCGAAAGCGGCCGATGAGCTCAATAACCTGCCGATCACCACTCGAAACGGTAATGTGATTTATGTCCGTGACGTAGCGCACGTACGCGACGGTTCCCCGCCGCAAACCAACCTCGTGCGTCGCGATGGCCGCCATGCGGTCCTCATGACCATCTTAAAAACCGGCAGCGCATCCACGCTCAACATCATCAAAGAAATTAAATCACGCCTCCCGCAAATCAAGGAGACGCTGCCCCCTGGCATTCAACTAGACACGTTAGGCGACCAATCCCTGTTTGTGAGCTCCGCTATCGCTGGGGTCGTCCGTGAAGGGGTTATTGCAGCAGCCCTGACGGCTCTGATGATCCTGCTGTTCTTAGGGAGTTGGCGTAGCACCGTTATCATCGCCATCTCAATACCGCTGTCGATTCTCGCATCCATCATATGTCTGTCTGCCTTAGGCGAGACAATCAATATCATGACGCTTGGCGGCTTAGCATTGGCCGTTGGTATTTTGGTCGACGATGCCACCGTCACCATTGAAAACATTAATTGGCATTTAGAGGGTGGCGAAGCCGTCACGCCAGCCATTCTCAAAGGCGCACAGCAAATTGCGCTGCCCGCACTGGTATCAACGCTTGCGATTTGTATCGTGTTCGTGCCGATGTTCATGCTAGCAGGCATCGCCAAATTCTTATTCGTCCCACTGGCCGAAGCCGTTGTGTTTGCGATGCTCGCGTCTTACCTACTGTCTCGTACACTGGTACCGACGCTTGCCAACTATTGGCTCAAACCGCACATGTCCAATGAAGAGCATGGCCCACGTGGCCCCTTTGGCACGTTCCAAGCAGGCTTCGAAAAGCGATTTGAGGCATTCCGTGAAAGCTATCGCGATCTATTAGAAAAAGCACTGCATGCGGGACCACGCTTTGCTGTGCCTTTTCTAATCGCTATGGCAGGTACTGCGATCCTCGCATTTCCGCTGGGTCGTTACCTGCCGGGATTAGGGCAAGACTTTTTCCCCACCGTCGATGGTGGCGCCATCAAACTCCATCTGCGTGACCGCAGTGGTACTCGCATCGATCAAACCGCCCGGTTGTGTGACGCTGTGGAGAAAACCATTCGGGAAGTCATCCCAGCCGATCAGATTGCAACGATGATTGACAACATTGGCGTGCCTTATAGTGGCATTAATCTGGCGTATTCAACGTCAGCGCCAGTCGGTCCTGGTGATGCCGATATCTACGTGACGCTGATCCCCAATCACAAACCCACTGCTGACTATGTGCGTACGCTTCGCACAAAACTGCACGATACCTATCCGTCAGTGACCTTCTCTTTCTTGGCTGCTGATATTGTCGGTCAAATTCTTAACTTCGGTTTGCCATCACCTATTGATGTGCAGATTTCAGGATTCAATGTTAATGGCAACCGCGAGTATGCCAATGCGTTACTCGGTAAACTCAAAAATATTCCGGGCATCGTTGACCTGCGGATTCATCAGTCTTTCGACTATCCGCAGATCAACGTCAACGTGGATCGCAGCAAAGCCGCGTTACTCGGCTTAACCGAGCAAAATATTGCCTCGGATCTTTTGATCTCGCTTTCTGGCAGCGCACAGGTCGCCCCCTCCCTTTGGATCGAGCCCAAGTCGGGATCGACTTATGGTGTCGTGGTACAGACGCCTCAGTATCGAATGACATCGCTCACAGACCTGATGTCCACACCCATCATTGCAAAGAATGGTGCGCCCTCGCAGTTGCTCGCAAACGTGGCGACTATCCAACGTAGCGCCGCACCCGCGGTCGTTAGCCACTACAATGCCTTACCCGTCATTGACCTCTATGCGTCAGTTGAGGGTGCGGATTTGGGATTCATTTCGGCACAAATCAATAAAGTACTTGCCGGCAGCGAAAAAGATTTGCCTAAGGGCACGCATATCGCAGTTCGCGGCCAAGTCGAGACCATGAAGGCCTCATTTAATGGGCTCATCTTGGGTTTGGCGGGTGCGATCATTTTGATCTATCTATTAATGGTCGTGAACTTCCAGTCTTGGTTAGATCCATTCATCATCATCACCGCACTGCCCGCAGCTCTGGCGGGTATTGTATGGACACTGTTCGTTACCCACACCACCGTGAGCGTGCCCGCACTCACAGGGGCCATCATGTGCATGGGGGTCGCGACCGCCAATAGCGTTCTGATCGTTAGTTTCGCGCGCGATCGCATGAATGCCGGTGATGTCGCCTTAGAGGCGGCTTGGCTTGCTGGCTTTACCCGTTTCCGCCCCGTCTTAATGACGGCACTCGCGATGATTATCGGTATGGTGCCCATGGCTTTAGGACTCGGGGAGGGTGGCGAGCAAAATGCCCCCTTAGGTCGCTCCGTCATTGGTGGATTGGTATTTGCCACGGTCGCCACTCTGTTTTTCGTACCCACCGTCTTTACGATGATTCATGGTCGCAAGACCAAATCGCCACCCGAGCCCGGTTTACCCGAGCCCGCTCTTGGAGCTTCGCATGTCTGATTCTCTGCCAACTGACCACGGACCGAGCGTGGCCCCCACTTTTATTCAGCGCTATCGCAGAGCACTGATATTTGTCGCGCTGATCATCATGATTTGGGGCGTTGCTGATCGCGTCCTCACGCGCGACAAGCTTGCAGTCACGACCGCGAGCGATGCCATCGCTACCGTGGTGACAACCAAGCCCACACCAGGCCCCGCGACCGAGGCATTGGTGTTGCCTGGCAGCGTACAGGCGTTGGTCGAAGCGCCCATTTATGCTCGTACGAGTGGGTATCTAAAGAGTTGGAAGACGGACATTGGCGCCGCCGTCAAGAAAGGCCAACTGCTCGCTGAGATTGACAGTCCTGAAGTCGATCAGCAGCTGCGGCAAGCCAAAGCCGATTTAGCCACTGCAACGGCGCTCTATCAAATCGCGAAAACGACCGATGCGCGCTGGCAGGGACTGCTGGTCAGTGAGTCAGTATCACCGCAGGATGCAGAGCAGAAAGCCAGCGATGCAGCGGCCAAAAAAGCGGCCCTGCAATCAGCAGAAGCGAACGTCGCACGGCTTCGTGAGCTAGAGTCGTTTAAGCGCGTCGTCGCACCTTTTGATGGCACCGTCACTGTACGCAACACGGACGTAGGCGCACTCATTAATGCCGGACAAAGCGCTGGCAATGCGCTCTTTAACATCGCCGATATGCGCAGGCTACGCATCTACGTCGCGGTGCCAGAGTCTTATGCCACGGCCGCGAAGCCAGGAGTCAAAGCAGAGCTATTCTTCACGGAGCATCAGGGTCGGGCATTTCCCGCCACCATTACCGCAACATCACAAAGCCTCGATCTGAGCTCAAGAACACTGAAGGTTGAGTTGCAGATCGATAACGAAAAACATGAGCTGCTTGCTGGCGCTTTCGCGGAGGTGCACTTTAAGTTGGCTCCTACGGTCAACACCTTACGCATACCTGTGAATTCGCTTCTCTTTAGAGCGACTGGCATGCAAGTGGCCTGCGTGGGCGTCGATCATTTGGTTAAGCTTCAGAAGATTGTACCGGGCCGCGATTTTGGAACAGAAATCGAGGTGCTCTCAGGCATCTCAGCGTCCGATAGCATCATTATTAACCCGCCGGATTCGGTTATGGATGGTGTAGAAGTACGCGTTGCTGCACCGAGTGTCCCCAAAAAGCCTGCCAGTAAAGAGCACCCCTGATGCGCGCAGGTTTTGTCTTCTGCCTCGTTTTATTGGCGGGTTGCTCGCTGGCGCCACGCTATCAGCGTCCAGAAACACCCACCGCAGCGACGTTTAAGGAAGGCGGTGACTGGCAAGTCGCCCTGCCTGCTGATACCGCACCCCGCGGCCCTTGGTGGGAACGCTTCAACGACCCTACCCTGAATGCGCTGCAGCTTAGCGCGACCAATGCCAACCAAAATCTAAAAGCCGCCTTCGCCCGCTTACAGGCGGCGCATGCTCAAACCCGAATCGCCGGCGCTGCTTATCTACCAACGATCAAGGTGGCCGATGGTGTCACCCGCAAAGAAGTCTCTAAGCGTTCACCTGCGTATTCATCCGCGAGGCCAGATACCTATAACGACTTGGTCGCGGGTGGTTATTTTTCGTACGAACTGGATTTATTTGGTCGAGTCCGCAATACCGTTGCTGGCGCACGCGCCAGTGAACAGGCAACCATGGGCGATGTCGCTTATCTCGAACTCAGTGTGCGCGCCTTATTAACAGAAACATACTTCTCTTTGCGCGCACTCGACGCAGTGATTCAGTCATGGGATCAAACGGTTGCAAACGATACGCGCGCGCTCGCACTCACACAGCATTTATATCAGGCAGGCGCCGCCATGCTGTCGGATGTCGATCAAGCAACCACCGTACTGAGCGTGGCACAGGCACAGGCGGCAGACGCCCGCTTACAGCGCGCCCAAAGCGAGCACGCGATTGCGGTCTTAGTGGGCCAGACGCCTTCTAACTTCCATCTCGATCCCAGTCCTTTGACAGGCGGTATCGCACGCGCCATGCCGATTAACGCGATTCCGTCTACGCTCCTCCAGAGAAGGCCGGATATTGCAGCGGCCGAACGACGGGTGGTCGCAGCCAATGCGGGTATTGGCGTCGCGCGTGCCGCCTACTTCCCGGTACTTAGCATCAGTGCATCGTTGGGTCGCGAGAGCCTAGAGCGTTCTAACCTTTTTGCGTCGCCCAGTCGTTTCTGGAGCGTACAGCCGCAGGGCGTTTTGACTCTATTTGATGGCGGTCTGCACCGCGCTCAATCAGCTGCTGCTCGGGCCGCTTTTGACGAGCAAGTGGCACAGTATCGAAGTACCGTACTTAGCGCGGTACAGGACGTCGAGGACAATCTCGCCGCACTACGCGAGCTTGATCTGGAAAGCGACAGCATTCAAGCGGCTGTTATTGCAACCGCGCGCGCGGCCACCAAAGCAAACTTGCGTTTGCAGGCGGGCGCTTCGAGCTACCTTGAGGTGGTTGCCACAGATAATGCAGCCTTAGCAGCACAGGTGGCTTTAGCAACCATTGAGGCACGACGACTCAATGCCTCAGTCTTATTGATCCGCGCCCTCGGTGGTGACTGGATGAACCCTGAGAGCGCAAATCGTCCTTAGAGCCGTTTAAAAGACTCGGCGGACACACCCTTCGACTCAGCACAGAGACGCCCCCGATCGATGAGAGCCTGACGTTCGCACAAACCGTTTGATAGATGCTATCTATCGATTAGATAAAAACTATTCATTTCATTTATTGATGGCGTAAGGCCAGACTCCTTCCTGCACCACCGATGCGTGCGTTTATTCAGGAAGTAAGACCATGTCTCTCATCAATACCCAAATCAAACCCTTTAAGGCGACCGCCTATCAGGCAGGTCAATTTATCCCATTGACTGAGGCGTCTGTGAAAGGTCGCTGGTCCGTGTTCTTTTTTTACCCTGCGGACTTTACCTTCGTGTGTCCTACGGAGCTCGGTGACTTGGCCGATCACCATGCCGAGTTCCAAAAAATGGGCGTTGATCTGTACGGCATCTCCACAGATACCCACTTCACACACAAAGCGTGGCATGACACCTCAGACACCATCAGCAAAGTGAACTACCCATTAGTCGGTGATCCCACCCTCAGTCTTGCTCGCAATTTTGATGTGTTGATTGAGGACGCCGGCATGGCCATGCGAGGCACGTTCCTGATCAACCCCGAGGGTCACATTAAATTGATGGAGATTAATGATGATGGGGTAGGCCGGGATGCCAAAGAACTGATGCGTAAGGTGCGTGCTGCTCAATACGTCGCTGCGAACCCAGGGGAGGTATGCCCAGCCAAATGGGCACCGGGTGCTGCCACCCTCACCCCCTCACTGGATCTCGTCGGCAAGATATAACCCTAACAAGCACCCAGTACCACTCGACCCCGCACGGACCCGTGCACGTGCGGGGTCATTTTAGAGTTCAAGGACATACACCATGTTAGATACCAATTTACAAACACAGCTAAAGAGTCTTCTGCAGCGAATCTCCCAGCCCATCGAGCTGCGCGCCGCAGTAGATAGCACACCAGCCTCCGCTGACATCTTGGCTCTGTTAAGTGAAATCAGTGCGCTGTCATCACTGATTACCGTGGTCACAGAATCAGATCCAGCCATTAGAACCCCTTCCTTCACGGTTGCACGCCCGAACCAATCGGCCAACATCCGCTTCGCAGGTGTTCCCTTGGGGCACGAATTTTCATCCCTGGTCTTGGCCTTGTTGCAGGTAGGTGGTCACCCCTCCAAAGCCTCCATAGACATGATCGAGGCCATCAAGGCCATGCCGAACGAACTGAGGTTTGAGACCTATATTTCACTACATTGCCAAAACTGCCCAGACGTCGTGCAGGCGCTCAATCTGATGGCCGTGCTCAATCCAAACATCCACCATACGATGATTGACGGCGCACTGTTTCAACGTGAGGTGGAAGAAAGACAAATCATGTCGGTCCCTAGTGTGTACCTGAATGGCCAACCATTTAGGCAAGGCCGCATGAGCCTCGAAGAGATTGTCACGACATTAGACTCGACCGGCTCCGCAAAACAGGTCGCTACGATGAGCGCGCAGGAACCGTTCGATATGCTGGTGATTGGCGGTGGACCCGCGGGTGCTTCAGCTGCGATCTACGCAGCACGTAAAGGCATCCGCACCGGTGTTGCTGCTGAACGCTTTGGTGGCCAAGTATTAGACACCTTAAGCATTAAGAACTTGATCTCTGTCCAGGAGACCGAGGGACCACAGCTGGTTCGCGCGCTAGAGGAACACGTCAAATCGTATGCGGTCGATATCATGTCACAGCAGCGCGCCACCTCACTCACGCTAGGTCGACAGATCGAGGTTGGCTTCTTAAGTGGCGCCACGCTGCAGGCTCGCACAGTGGTCATTGCCACCGGCGCGCGTTGGAGGGAAATGAATGTGCCAGGAGAAGCGCTGTACCGCAATCGCGGCGTTGCCTACTGCCCGCACTGCGATGGGCCGTTATTCAAGGGCAAGGCAGTGGCGGTCATTGGCGGCGGCAATTCAGGCGTTGAAGCGGCCATCGATCTCGCCGGTATTGCAAGCCACGTGACACTGATAGAGTACGACGCGAGCTTAAGAGCGGATGCGGTGCTCACGGATAAATTACGCAGTCTGACCAATGTCACTGTACTAACGCACGCGCAGACAACAGAGGTCATTGGCGACGGCAGCAAGGTCATAGCCTTGCTGTACCGACACCGTCCATCAGGCGAGATTCATCGGGTCGAGCTTGCGGGGATTTTTGTGCAGATTGGCTTGGTCCCCAATACCGACTGGCTTAAAGGAATCGTTAAGCTATCGCCTCGGGGTGAGATCGAAGTCGATGCACGCGGCGAAACATCCGTACCCGGCGTCTACGCTGCCGGTGACTGCACCACGGTGCCGTTTAAGCAGATTGTGATCGCCATTGGCGAGGGAGCCAAGGCTGCGCTCGGTGCGTTCGACTATCTTATCCGACTGCCTGTAGCCAAAGCGGCGTAGTCATCTGCTAGGCAGAATACCCGGCCAATGAGGTCGGGTATTCACCCAACCACTGGCGTCCGCAGAACTAGAAAAACGCCTGCAGCCCTGTTTGCGCGCGCCCAAGAATGAGCGCATGAATGTCGTGCGTACCTTCATAGGTGTTCACAGTCTCTAAGTTCTGCGCATGACGCATGATGTGGTAACCACTTTGGATACCATTGCCACCGTGCATATCGCGAGCGGCGCGCGCGACTTCAAGCGCCTTGCCACAATTATTTCGCTTGATGAGAGAAATCATCTCAGGCGCTACTAAGCTACGATCGAACAACTGGCCCACTCGCAACGCCGCCTGTAGTCCTAAGGTGATTTCTGTTTGCATGTCGGCAAGCTTTTTTTGGAACAACTGCGTCTGCGCTAACGGCCGCCCAAATTGCACACGATCTAAGCCGTACTGACGGGCACGATGCCAACAGTCTTCAGCGGCTCCCATCACGCCCCATGCAATGCCATAGCGCGCGCGATTAAGGCATTCGAACGGACCTTTAAGACCTGCGACGCCAGGCAATAGGTGATCATCCGACACCTCAACGTTCTGCATCACGATTTCACCCGTGATCGAAGCGCGCAGTGACAATTTTCCTTCGATCTTGGGTGCAGACAGACCGGTCATGCCCTTCTCTAAAATAAATCCCTTAATGGCGTTGTCATGGGCCTCCGATTTCGCCCAGACAACAAACACATCCGCAATCGGGCTATTAGAGATCCATAACTTGGCACCATTTAAGCGGTAACCGGTAGGCGTTTTAACCGCGCGAGTGGTCATACCACCCGGATCAGATCCGGCACCCGGCTCTGTTAATCCGAAACAGCCAATCGCCTCTCCACTCGCCAGCTTAGGCAAATACTTTTTACGCTGCTGCTCTGAACCAAAGGCATAGATGGGGTACATCACCAACGAGGACTGCACGCTCATCATGGAGCGGTAGCCAGAATCCACACGCTCAATTTCACGGGCCACTAAACCGTAAGCCACATAAGAGGCCCCCGCACCGCCGTACTCGGCAGGCAAGGTGACACCCAAAAGACCCAGTGCGCCGTATTCCTTAAAAATGGCGATGTCTGTGCGCTCGTTTAGGTAAGCATCGGTGACCCTGGGCAATAATTCGGTCTGCGCGAAATCACGTGCGCTATCCCGAATGAGCACCTCCTCCTCCGACAGCTGATCCTCCAGCAGAAAAGGGTCGCTCCAATTAAAGGAACGGGCTGGGGTCTTCGCGTGTTGAGTGCTCATATCATCTGTCCTAGCTAGTCACTGCTATTTTCGCTTATTTTGACGCGGTTTAGGGCGGTCCTACCGACTATTTGTGTCGCGCCTCAATGGTAGACTGGATCCGCACATGACTTGCCATTCGTGGACACCGATTAACTTGACTACGCCGCAACATGCCTTTAGCCAAGTACGCCTCGAGGCAGAACCCTCGTGTACGACCTTTGAGGCACTCTGTCGTCGGTTCCCACATATCAGCGCAGCCGTCTGGTTAGATCGGTTCACACGAGGGCTTATTCTGGATGAGGAAGGGCGCCCCCTATCCAGCACGGACCTGCACTGTCCGGGGCGGCGTGTTCGCTATTGTCGCGAAATCGTCGATGAGAGACCCATCCCCTTCACCGAAACCATCCTTTACCAGGATGAGCATTTGGTGGTCGCTGACAAACCGCACTTCTTACCCATCTCCCCTACAGGCCCCTGGGTTAAGGAAAGCTTGCTGAACCGACTGATGGTCAGACTAGACAATCCCGAGCTCAGTCCCATTCACCGTTTAGACCGTGGTACCGCCGGTGTCGTGATGTTTTCCACCAACCCGCTGTATCGCAATCGCTATCAGGCTCTATTTCGCGAACGAAAGATTGAGAAAACATACGAGGCCTTAGCACCCCCGCTTAGCCAGCTGGCTTTCCCGCACGTGAGACGCACACGCATTATCCGCGGCGACCCCTTCTTTTTATCGCAAGAGGTGGAGGGGGAGCCCAACAGTGAGACCATCATCGAGGTCATAAAAGAACAACCCCTCTACTGGCACTACCGGCTACATCCACAGACGGGTAAGAAGCATCAACTACGCCTACATATGGCGGCACTGGGCGCACCGATACTGGACGATCCCTACTATTCAAAAACCGATACAAAACAAAAAGATGATTATAATAGGCCAATGGCTCTAATCGCACGGACGCTCAAATTCACGGATCCCATCTCGGGAACTAAGCATCATTTTGTGAGCGATCGACCAATAGGAAACACGATTTAATGGAACAGCTGTTAGTGGCATTTTCGACCGTGGGTCTTGCCGAACTGGGAGATCGGACGCAATTACTCACCTTAATTTTAGTTGCGCGATTCAAGCGCCCACTGACACTTGTTTTTGCTATTTTGTGCGCCTCAGTCATTAACTTCGGGGTGGCTGGCATTATTGGAAGTCACGTGGCGGAATTTCTCACGCCCCACCGGTTACACTTGGTGGTTGGCGTCAGTATGGTGGCCATGGCGATTTGGGAACTGATTCCTGAAAAACTCAGTAAAGAACAAAAAACCATTCATAAGGGCGTGAGCGTTTTTTTGAGCATGTTCATTGCCTACTTGATTGCCGAAATTGGCGACAAAACGCAACTGGCCACCCTTGCCTTGGCAGCCGCCTATCAAAGCACTCTATTGGTCGTCGCAGGGGCGACTCTGGGTATGCTCGCAGCAAACGCCCCAGTGGCTTATCTTGGCAATGCCTTCGCTCATCGGTTACCCATCCCAGCCATTCGCTTGGTGACCGCACTGTTATTCATCGCGGTCGGTGGATTTTTTATCTACAAGGCCCTGTAAGCCACGAGGGGTCGACGACGTCAGGGGCGACCGAGCCCCTTGCCCTGGATCAACTGACTCGACAAGGCACCAGGTATCTGTAGCCTATCGCCGACCCAATCCGACCAAAGGTCTGGCGACTTGCCGAGACGGGTATGGCTTTAGGCGCCTTACATTTCTGAGGGATCACAACCTTATTCGCGTTAAATACTCCAATAAACGCTTGCCGAATCACCCCAGACATTACACAGTAGTCCGCTCAATCGAGGTAATCATGCATACTCAACTTTCCCGCTGGTTCTTTTTATTGACGGTACTCGCGATGACCTCTCTAGCCGCCGCCCCCAGCCAACCAGCCGTTGACGCGCCAGAGTTGGCTAAACTGGGTTCCCTAGCTGTCGGCGTTCGCACCACAACCTACGTCCACACAGATCAACCCAACGTGTTGGCCTTTAATGCCACGAGTGGCGTCCTGCCTCATCACGATCGCACCTTGATCGTTGACATATGGTATCCGGCACACGATGTGGGCAAGGCGCATCCGGAAACCTACACGGCGAATTTACCGGGTGAGCCATCCTCACCGGCAGCGGTATTTAGTATCCCAGGCATTGCCATTCGTAATGCACCACCGATCGCCGGCAAATACCCGCTCGTTATTCTGTCGCATGGCTATAGCAATGCCACCGTGGTGTTGAGTTGGCTGACAGAAAATTTGGCATCCAAGGGCTACGTCGTCGCCGCGATCCGTCATGAGGATCCAGATATTTCGGATCGCTCGTTATTCGCAGGACCCGCTTTCAATCGCCCCTTAGACATCGCTTTTATCGCACGTACACTTCAGGACACGTTAGCTAAAGAAGGACTGATTGATCCGAGTCTTACAGCACTCGTTGGATATTCGATGGGTGGTTACGGTGTCATTACGGCTGCGGGAGCAACCTTAAATCCTAGCAGCCCGATTGTTGCCAATATTCCCGGAGGAGCGCTGAGTCGCTACGCACGCGGTGGAACTGATCGCGAGACTGTCCGAGTACAGAATGTAAAGGCCGTCGTGGCGTTAGCACCGGCAGGTGGTAGCGCTGGTGCTTGGGATGCCGAGGGTCTTGCTGATATATCGGCGCCACTTTTCTTAATTGCCGGCAATCAAGATCATACGGTTGATTACACTACGGGTGCCCGTGCTTTTTTTGATGCCGCCGTCCATGTGCCTAGATACCTGCTCACGTTCAAAGAAGGCGGTCATGCCATTGGCTTTGATCCCGTCCCTGAAGAAATGCGCTCTAAACTATGGGACTTCGATTGGTTTGAAGACCCGGTCTGGCGCAAGGAGCGAATCATCGGCATCAATTTGCATATGATCACGGCGTTCCTTGATCTCTATGTCAAAGGCGATGCCAGTCGGCGCGCGTATATTGAAGGGCTGATGCCTAATTCAGACGATGGACAGTGGCCACGAAGTGCGCCCGGTGGCTACGATACCTATAGCTCGGGTGACCATGACATCACTGTATGGAAAGGCTTCCAACGCAATCATGCGAGCGGTCTATCACTAGAAAGTCGCCAAGCAACCAAGCGATAATTTGCCGGCTGTTTCAGGATTCTTTATGGCGAATCGATTTCTACATCTGCTAGCGACACGGCCGTGGTTATTGGCAGATGGTGCCACGGGCAGCAATCTGTTTGAGATGGGTCTCACCTCCGGAGATGCGCCTGAACTGTGGAATCTCGCCCACCCAGATCGCATCGGCGCCCTACATCGTAGCTTTATCGAGGCCGGTGCCGACATTATCTTAACCAACAGCTTCGGCGGTACCCGCTACCGCCTCAAGTTGCACCAAGCGCAGGATCGCGTCGCGGAACTGAACCAAGCCGCAGCACGCATCGCGCGCAAAGAAGCCGATGCCAGTGGTCGTGAAGTCGTCGTCGCAGGCAGCATGGGACCGACGGGTGAGATTTTGGAGCCGATCGGACCGTTATCCGCTGCGGCGGCGCAGGCGGCATTCGCCGAACAGGCGGAGGCGCTCGCGGCGGGTGGAGTCGATGTGCTTTGGATCGAAACGATGTCTTCTAAAGAGGAGGTCGAGGCCGCCATTGCGGGTGCTCGTAGCACAGGCTTACCCATCGTCAGCACCATGAGTTTCGATACCAACGGTCGTACCATGATGTCGCTGACACCTGCCGAATTGGCCACCATTCACCGCGAGCAGGGGCTTGCTGCGAGTGGTAGTAATTGCGGGGTCGGGCCTTCGGAGATGGTGGCCTCGATCGTTAATCTATCAACGGGTGGCGATCCATCCATGGTGTTTGTCGCCAAAGCCAACTGCGGTATCCCGCAATACGTGAATGGCGCCATTCATTACAACGGCACACCCGAGTTAATGGCGGTCTATGCGGGGCTTGCCTTAGATGCGGGTGCACGTATTATTGGCGGATGCTGCGGAACCACACCTCATCATCTGAAGGTGATGCGAGAGGCGCTGACAGCTCACGTCTTAGGACCAAAGCCAGACGCTGCGAGCATTGAAGCGCAACTCGGTGCCTTAACGATGGGGGCTAAAGCGCAGCTCCTAGGTCATATGGATCGCGCCTCAGGTGCCGCTTTAGGCGCCACCATAAGGCGTAGCTCCAAGCGTCGCGACCATCACGACCTCGACCACAGCAACACGCCTAAATAGCACTAGACGACTGCCTAGGTCTTAAGGTCTATCAGGAAATAATCGTGTCTACTAATCCGTTAGTGGCCTTAGTGACTGGTGCGTCTAGAGGCATCGGCCAAGGTATTGCCATGACCCTCGCATCGCGCGGGGTGCGCGTGGCTGTGCATTATCACCAGCAGGCTGACGCAGCGACACAGCTGGTGGCCCGCTTACCGGGTGTGGGACATCACGCATTCGGCGCCGATCTGGCTGATGGCGTAGCCACCGAGTGTCTCTGGAAAGCGGTCGTAGAACGCATGGGTGATATTGATATCGTGATCAATAACGCAGGCGTCTTCATCGAGCATCCGCCGCTGACCACCGATTACCCAACATGGCAGCGTATTTGGCAAGAGACGATCAGTACTAATCTGTTAGGTCCTGCCAACCTATCGATCTTGGCCGCACACAGCATGAGCTTACGACCACTGCGCGACGGCTTTGGACGCGGACGCATCGTCAATGTCACCTCACGAGGCGCTTTTCGCGGCGAACCGGACGGGCCTGCCTACGGTGCGAGTAAAGCGGCCGTTAACTCGCTTGGTCAATCCTTGGCCAAGGCCCTCGCAGCGCGTGCCATCTATGTCTACAGCGTGGCGCCTGGTTGGGTGGAGACGGATATGGCGCAAAGCCATCTGCAGGGGGCAGAAGGCAGTGCCATCCTGGCCCAACACCCGCTGGGTCGTGTGAATCAGATCGACGAGGTGGCTAAAACCGTCGCGTTTTGTGCGCTTGATGCACCGGCCGCGATGACCGGCGGGGTCATCGACGTGAATGGCGCCAGCTATCTACGCAGTTGAACTTAGCGCTTATCGTCTGACTGACGCGCCTGGGAGGCTTGAAAGGCCACGTAACCCAATACAATCCCGAGACCAATCCCAAATAAAATTCGGGCCGCGGCATTAATCCCAGCACCGATCGCAATCGCCTCTGTCGCACCACCCGCATGGCGAGTCCAGTCACTGAGCCGCGCCAGCACAATACCTGCGACTGCAAAACCCACCAACTCAACCCATGGCGGTGAACGCCGCAACAGGACTTGTGCCGGTGTGCGCGAAGCTTGCCAACCTGCCCCCACCAACACACCGCCCAGAGCGCCCATCAACCAACGTGGAGCGGCTAATTGGTCTGCAATGCCGGGCAGATCCCCTGCCGTCATGCCCACCAGGCCTAAGCCCACCATGACTAAAGCCAAGGCCGCAATGCTAGGTAGACCTGCGGACACCATTCGTTTTGGCTGCACAAACACCCCATCTGTTAAACCAACAGGGCACAGGGCCCCAATGCAAAGCTTACCGTACGCCGCCTGAGCGCTCGCCTCAAGTGTCCTGTTTAAAAATTTCCTGACTCGGCACCTGAAAGCCCCCACCGCAACCCCAGAATCAGCGATTATTGCGCTTGCAATAACCTGCCCAAGTACCGGAAGCTCAGGTTGCCTAGCCCCCACAGTGCCTTAAGGCCGAAAGGATTGATATGACTGCCCTGCTCACCCGCCGCACACCCACGCGACTATTGGCTGCTCTATGCCTTTGGAGCATCGCCTCACTCGCCCTCGCAGCGCCCCCGCTCGGTGTCGATCTCAATCAATTTGATCAGGCGAAAAAGGTAGCCGCCTTACCTAATGGCATCTCACTCGGGTACATCGATCAAGGCCCTAAGGACGGACCTGCGGTGGTGCTCATTCATGGCTATACCGATAACGCCCGCGACTGGGTACCGTTACTGCCCTACTTAGACAAACATCTGCGCATCATCTTGGTGGATATTCGTGGCCATGGCCAATCGAGCAAACCCGAATGCTGTTATGACCGTGTGGACTTTGCCTACGACGTCCGCCTGTTACTCGATGTCCTAAAGATTAAGCAAGCGGATATCGTCGGGCACTCCTTAGGCAGCCTCATTGCCCAGACCTTTGCAGAGTATTGGCCAGAACGCACACGGCACGTTGTCTTGGTGTCCTCAACCGGTGGAGCCCGCGCTGGCTGCGAGGCGCCGACAGGTCAAACAGAACCTGCCTCCATGGATTTTCGCTCTGAGATCGTCAAACTCACCGATCCCATCGATCCAGAATCCCCTTTCATGATCGAGTGGTATGCCTCACCGACGCCAGTGGATGAGGACTTCTTACGCCGACAACGTAAGGACGCTGCTGGTATTCCAGTCAAGGTGTGGCTTGCAGTCCTCGACCAAGGCCTCTCCGGCTCCGACTTACAAAGCACCCTGCCTAAATTGACAGCACCGACCTTACTCATCTGGGGCGAACAAGATCCGATCTTTGGTGCGAAAGATCGCTGCTCTCTGATCAAAGCGCTGCCGACTGCCACAGTCAAACTATTTAAAGAGCTGGGTCACAACTCGTTTTGGGAAGACCCACAAGCCGTGGCCGACACCATCAACCCCTTCTTACTGAAAGCCCTATAAGCACACACAGTAGCTACCCTAGAGCGCGGCGCATTCATGAATGATTTAGTACAGACACCGCCGCGCTCTGTCATTCTGGTTAAACTCTCCGCCATCGGTGATGTCTGCCACACACTGCCCGTGGTGCGCGCCTTGCAACGCGCCTGGCCTAACACCCGATTCACGTGGATTATTGGCCGTACTGAGGCTACATTCGTAAGCCACTTGGCGGATATCGAATTTATTGTTTTCGATAAAAAAGCGGGGCGCCAAGGAAGGCTAGCGGTTAAAGCGGCGCTCAATCATCGAACCTTTGATATTGCTTTGCACCTGCAGTTCGCTTGGCGCGCAAGTCAGCTCATGCGTCTGATTAAAGCACCCATCAAGCTAGGCTTTGATCGAGCACGTGCACTGGATCTACAGTGGTTATTCACTAACCAAACCATCGCCTCTGTACCGCATCAACATGTGATGGACGGTCTTCTGGAATTTACGAAGCGACTTGGAGTCACGCCTACACCCTTAATGTGGAATATTCCAATCCCACCAGACGCGCTAAATTACGCCAATCGGGTCATTAACGGTCACCAACCGGTTTTAATCATCAGTCCCTGCTCCAGCCACCCGCTGCGCAACTGGCATGCTGCAGGCTATGCCGCAGTAGCCGACTACGCGGCCACCGCCCTTAACATGCAAGTCTTACTATGTGGTGGACGTACGGATCTTGAGCGGGAAATGGCCACTTCAATCCAATCATTGATGCAAGCGCCTTGCAAGAACCTGGTTGGCCAGGACACGCTGATTGAGTTCTATGCCACATTAAGTAAAGCCAGCGTTCTGCTGACCCCCGATTCGGGTCCTGCGCACATGGCAACTGCTTTAGGCATTCCAGTGGTGGGTCTGTATGCCGCCACCAACCCGGAGCGCAGCGGGCCTTACTTTAGTCGCGCCCTGTGTGTTAATTGTTTTGATCAGGCAGCGCAGACATTTCTACACAAAAAAGCATCCGCACTGCCGTGGCGCAGCAAGATCGAAAAATCCGGCGTGATGGATCTGATCACAGTACCCGCCGTCATTGACAAACTACAGCAAGCGCTTCAACGGCAACAGATCAGTCCATCTACCCAGACGCCCGCTTAGTGCAGGTTGCCAAACACTCGGCCAACACCTGAGCCTCTTGGATCAGGCACCGCGCTGAGCCCCGTCGTAGCCACTTCAATCGCTTGGATATCACCATTCCAATTTTGATTTTCCAATCGATAGCCACGCGAAATTAAGTCAGAACGCGTCGCCTGGTCTAATATTTGATAAGGCTCTTCATAAATTAAATTTTCCGGTAACAACTGGTGATGCACTCGGGTGGCCGACACCGCTTCTTTGAGAGGCATCGCGAAGTCATGCCAGTTGGTGATCACTTGGAAGACCGACGTGAAAATACGCGACCCACCCGGCGTTCCAATCACCAACGCCACCTTGCCATCGCGTGTCAAAATGGTAGGCGTCATCGAGGATAGCGGTCGCTTGCCAGGTGCAATGGCATTGGCATCACCGCCAACCACCCCGTAAATATTCGGCGTGCCCGGCTTGACTGAGAAATCATCCATCTCATTATTGAGTAAAAAGCCCGCCCCTTTAACCACCGCACCACTACCAAATTCGTCATTTAGTGTGTAGGTGTTTGCGACCGCATTTCCGTCTGCGTCGATCACTGAAAAGTGTGTGGTGTTGTGGTGCGGCACCAAACCGGGCCCAACCGAACTGAGGGTAGAGATGCTATCGACTTGCACCTCATGAGCACGACGTTGCAAGTATGCGGTGTCCGTGAGCTGTGCCACAGGCACCGCAAAGAAATCAGGGTCTCCTAAGTACTCAGCACGGTCCGCAAATACTCTCTTCTCTATTTCAGCGATCAAGTGAACGTACTGCGCAGAATTTAATAAGACACCACTGAACGCTGGGGACAGCGTTTCTTTCATCTTAAGCAAGGCCACCAGCCCAATCCCGCCAGAGCTTGGCGGCGGTGCTGTCACCACTTGGTATCCTGCCCAGTCAACCAAAATAGGATCACGCCAAACCGTCTGATAGGCCTTAAGATCAGACAGTGAAATCAGTCCGCCATTGCGGTGCATATCAGCAGCAATGAGGCGAGCGGTGTCTCCCTGATAAAATCCGTCACGACCGTGCACTGCAATACGACGCAAGCTTCGCGCCAATTCAGGCTGTCTTAGTAGCTGTCCAGGCTGCAGGCTGCCGAAGTACTGCGAAAAATTAGTACGTCCAGCCAAGGTTTTAGAGAAGTCATCGGCTGACTGAGCGAGTTCAGCACGCACGCTAAAGCCTTTCTCCGCGTAGCGAATCGCCGGCTCTAAATCAGCTTTCCAAGGCAAGCGACCAAAGCGACGGTGCAAATCCCAAAGACCGGCGACCGTCCCGGGTACAGCAGCCGCCTTCACACCGACCGTACTGAGATCAGGGACAACCTGACCCTTGGCATCTAGATACATCGACGCACTCGCCGCATGTGGTGCGCGCTCTCGGTAATCTAGGAAGTACGAGTGCCCGCCAAAATACACCGTTGCAAAACCACCGCCACCCAAGTTGCCCGCTTCGGGGTAAGTCACTGACAGGGTGAACGCAATCGCCACAGCGGCATCCACGGCATTGCCACCCTGCTTAAAAATGTCTCCTGCGGTATCGGCCGCGAAGCGATCGGGAACCGCGACCGCAGCATCTGCAAAAACCCGCGGCAGCCATGCCAGCGAAAACACAGCGACCAGCATCCAATAGATGTATTTTTTCATATCATTTACTCAGTGTTAAACACACATCAGTCACTGGCCACAGAATAGCCAAAATCAATCAAAGAAACCTCTTTATTGGCAGGGATCGAGCAGGCTAACGGCGGTGCAATCAGTGCTTAGTCCCCTGGTTTGTCCTGCCACAAGATAAAAAGTCTGGCGTGAACGGAGGCGCACATAGGCTTGCCGGATGCCAAAGCTGAGTTTTTCAAGCATGGGCACACAGCCACGCTGTCATCTATGGGAAGATAGCCGCTCCGATGGATAGAGTGAGCGTGTAAGTGAATTGGGCTGAAATTCTATCGGGAGCGATTGTTGGCCTATTAATCGGTCTCACCGGCGTCGGGGGTGGCTCCCTGATGACGCCCGTACTCGTCTTACTGCTAGGCGTTCAGCCCTTAACAGCGGTCGGTACGGATCTGTGGTTTGCGGCGACCACCAAAATAGTCGCCTCACGGATTTATCACTCGCATGTCTTAATCGACTGGCCGGTGGTCGGCCGCTTGTGGCTAGGGAGTCTACCGGCTGCACTCTTAACCCTACTGTGGCTCAGCCATCAAGCAAAACGCCCGCAGGTGGATCCTTGGGTCATCACCGCCATCGCCCTCAGTGTCGGCTTATCTGCCCTCATGATGCTGATGCGGCGAGGATGGGCTGCTCCCAGCGCTGGTGCGCCGGCATTAGCCAGCGGAGTTAAAGGACTGCAAGTGACCTTGACGATTATCGCGGGTAGCCTACTCGGGGTGCTCGTAACACTCACCTCCGTGGGCGCGGGCGCCATCGGCGCCACGATGCTGAGCTACTTGTACCCTCAGCGACTGAGCCCCCAACGCCTCATCGCGACCGACATTGTGCATGCGGTACCCTTGGCGCTATTCGCTGGCATCGGTCATTTGTGGATCGGTGATGTGAACTTTGCTCTACTGGGTATGCTGCTCATGGGTTCCATTCCGGGCGTGGTCATCGGTTCTATGCTATCCACGCGTCTACCGGCTACCGCCTTACGGCGCATGCTGGCGGTGATTTTATTGCTGGTGAGCATCAAGATGCTGTCAGCGGTGATGTCCTAGACGGGTCATCAGCCACGCACTCTATTATTTCTCGTAGGTCTCTTGTATGACGTTGATTAGCCTAATCGGTGGCCAACTGGCCTATGGCCTAACTCCTCTATTGGATGGCGCCAACCTCAACATCCAACCCGGTGAGCGGGTGGGCCTCATTGGACGTAATGGCACGGGCAAGTCCTCTTTACTGAGCATCCTTGCTAAACGCTCGCTTTTAGAAGAGGGCGAACTACAGTCCAAAAGCGGTCTACGCGTCACGGTGGTTGAGCAAGAGCCGCTATTACCACCCGCAGACACCATGCTAGAAAGTCTTCAGTTGCGCGGGGATTTTGAGCATCAGGCCGATGAACGGCAACGCTGGCGCATCGAAGCACGTTTAATTGAGTACTTGGATCGCTTCAGTCTACCAACCGACGTCTCCCCAGAGCGCGCCTCCGGTGGTGAATGCAAACGAGGAGCTTTGGCACTGGCACTTGCCTTAGATCCGGATTTACTGCTCCTTGATGAGCCGACCAACCATCTCGATGTAGATGCCATACGACTACTGGAGGATCTATTGATCACGGGTCCTTCTGCGGTATTTGTAACCCATGATCGTTCATTCCTCGATCGTGTCGCTACGCGCATTATTGAGCTGGATCGGGGTTACTTACGCTCATACCCTGGCAACTTCACGGCTTACACGGAAAGAAAAGAAGAACAACTGGCAGCTGAGAAAATTGCGAATCGTAAGTTCGATAAATTTTGGGCACAGGAGGAAGTGTGGATTCGCCGCGGTGTCGAAGCCAGACGTACGCGCAATGAAGGCCGGGTACGACGCCTAGAGTCCTTGCGTAATGAGCGCGCCGATCGACGCGAACGCATGGGCAGCGTCAAGCTATCGATCGATGCCAGAGAACGCTCCGGTAAGCTGGTGGCTGAACTTAAGAATGTCACTAAAGTATTTGGTGAGCGAACCATCGTCAGTGACTTATCCATGTCAGTGATGCGAGGCGATCGGATTGCGATCTTAGGTCCGAACGGCGCAGGAAAGTCCACGCTCATCAAGCTGCTGCTAGCCACTTTGGATCCCGATAGCGGCTCAGTTCGCTTAGGAACCAATGTGCAAGTCGCCTACTTTGACCAAATGCGCGAACAACTGGATCTGGACAAAACGGTGGCAGCCACCATTAGTCCTGGTTCTGACTGGGTTGAGATTGGCACCGAACGAAAGCACATTACGAGCTATTTGGCCGATTTTTTATTCTCTCCACAAAGAGCCGGCACCCCAGTCCGAGCCCTTTCCGGCGGTGAACGCAATCGACTGTTGCTCGCCCGCTTATTCGCTCGTCCAGCCAATGTGCTGGTACTGGATGAACCAACCAATGATCTAGACATCGAGTCGCTAGAACTGTTGGAGCAGGCCATTCAAGACTTCCCGGGGACTGTGCTGCTGGTGAGCCATGACCGCGTATTCGTCGATAATGTGGTCACTCAGACGCTCGCACCTTTAGGCGAAGGCCGTTGGAAGGAATATGTGGGGGGCTATAGCGACTGGCTAAACCAGCGCCCCGCGGGCCCTGCCGTCACCAGTCTGAAAGCGGCGACCATCGGTGCTACGGTGAAGCCTGTCAAAAAAGCCAAGCTATCCTATAAGGATCAGCGCGAGCTTGAGGGCATCCCGGCGGAGATTGAGGCGCTGGAGGCTGAACAGCGATTGCTGACTGAGCGCATCAGCACACCCAACTACGCACAAAAGGAACCCGCGCAGTTGGCAAAAGATGGTGCGCGAATCGCGGCTTTAGAAAAACTACTACACGACAAACTAGAGCGTTGGGATGTACTAGAGGCCGCCTCTAACGGCATCAAAGCCACACCTTAGACCCGCACACGTACTGGCCACCGATGCAGCTCAACGGCTATCTCAAAACCAGCTGTAGTTAAAACTGATACTGACCCGATCAGTGCTAGCGGCATTGGCGGTCACTTCATGTCTTAACCAGCTCTCAAACAGAATCAGGTGCCCCGCTTTGGCCGGCATCACCACCCACGGCGCCTGATCCGCCTGCTGATCAGCGGCCCTTGGGGGTGCTGCCATGAAACGATCCAGTCTCGGATCCTCTAACTTGAGGCCGGAGGCGCGCGGTGGTGTCTTGACGTAATAGGTCCCACTGATCGTCGACAGCGGATGCAGATGTAAGCTGTGTACCACCCCTTTGGGCATCACGTTCACCCAGCAGTCGGTCATGGTGAGGGGGCGCGCCTTCAGATCAAAGGCCAAGGCTTTCGCATACGCCTTGATGTGCCGAGCCAGTTTCACCTCCAACGCCGCAAAGGTAGGCGAGTACTGGTGCATTCGACTGGCGGATGCATAGGAGGTATAACCGCCCGGATAGTTGGCCTCCGACCAACGCTTACCTGCGCGGTCATCTGCCATTAAATAATTGATTTCATTCAATAATTTGTTATTGAACGGCACCGCGCCCTGAGATTGTAGCGGGGCGGTATACACTCGGGTTGGGAAGAAGGTGTGTAGTGACATGGGGCTATTATCACCCAGAGAACGGCACCGCGTGGGTAAGGGCGCGTAAAACGTAGGCAAAAAAAAGGGCAGAACTGAGTCTGCCCCGAGGGGGTTTGTTTGGAGGGCGCCATGGGCTACCGTCGATGGGGGTACTTTAGATGCCCACCCTCCCCGCGACAAACGATCATTGTCAGACCGACAGGTGAGCACCATTCATGCGTGCGCCCCCTGACCTTGGTCACTCACCGCTCTTTTGAAACTTTTAAGCCGCTGCGGTGTTTTTCTCCTACGACACCAACCGTTCGTAGTTAAGCCCCCCTTGAAATCCACCCCAACCATAGCCTTCACCGCGTTTATGACTGCCTATCAAGACATGGTATTTACCACCGCCGTACGACTCGTGGCAGATACGGCAGAAGCGCAAAACATCTCACAAGACGTATTTCTACGTGCCTATGTGCACTTCACTGAATTGGAGCACAGCCCAACGGCAGGTGGCTGGCTAAAGACAGTCGCCCGACATCTCGCGCTCAATCATCTCTCTCGCTACAAAAAACGATGGCGTTTATTCTCTGAATATGTGAACGATGAGGAAGCCCACCAGGATGTCGACCAACATGCCCACATCAGCGATACCTTAGGACAGGACTTAGATTTGCAATCGGAACATGAACGCATCGAGCAGGCACTCACGCAACTCCCTAAACAGGAGCGCATTCCACTGGTGCTGTTTCATTTTGAGGATATGAGTTATCAGGACATTGCCGACACACTGCACTGCTCCCTAGGAAAGGTAAAAACCGATATTCATCGTGGCCGGACGAAGCTTGCCTCACTGCTCTCACACACGGATTGACCAGCATCATGAATCCCTCTTCTGATATGGACTCCCGGTCTGTACAGCGCCTTCACAAGGTGCTTCGAGCCTTGCCGAATCGGCAGGCGCCTAAGCAATTGACACAACACGTGCTACAGACCATAGAACAGCAGGCGCACGCATCTTGGTGGAAGCACGCGTTCCGTCGCTGGCCGCGGGGTGCGCAGACTGCGCTCATCAGCGCCTGCTTGATTGCGCTATCCGTCATCACTGTGTGGAGTCCCTGGCGTTTTTCTCTTTTACACATACCCTTACACGCAACCGACGGCGTCACGCAACTGACCCCACTACTCACCCCACTGGATACCATTATCAGCTGGCAAAGCGCCCTACTGCATGGGCTCGAAAAGGTGCCTCTACACTGGCTCATATCCTTCGGCAGCGCACTGGGCACGCTCTATCTGTCGATCATTCTGCTCGCCTCCCTGATCACCCAACGTTTCTCGCACGCTCACACCATAGGTCGATCCACATGAACCGAATTCACACCCTCGTCTTCATCACCAGTGTCTTGTTTGGCAGCCTAGGTAACACCTGCCTAGCACAGGCGTCAGGAGCAGTAGCGGCAGAGACGACAAAAACAATCGTCATCGACACCTCTATAGACACGGACAGCGAAGACACCGATGGCAATCATGTCCACGTCAAAGTGCATCATGAACACGCCGATCACGATACCGTCTCCGTAGGCAGTGATGCGTACCTGGCACCCAATCGGCATGCCGATTCCCTGGTCGCAGTCTTTGGTTCAGCGACCAGTGATGGCGAGGTCACCGACTCAGTGGTCTCTATTTTCGGCAATACGCGCACCAATGGCCCAACGGGTCACTCAAGCGTTGCCGTCGTTGGCAACAACTACATCAACAGTAAAGTCGGTGGCAGCGCGGTGGCGGTGTTAGGGGATATCGAATTAGGACCCCTCGCGGAAGTGGATGGCGATGTCGTCACGGTAGGCGGGACCGTGACGCAAGATCCAAACGCTGTGGTGCACGGATCAATCCAGCATGTATTTGGTCGCTCCTTAGGTGGCTTTAATTGGCTGCATACCTGGGTTGAACACTGTCTGCTACTCGGGCGACCCCTCGCCATCGCACCGGGCCTCGGTTGGGCCTGGGTGCTCGCCTTATCGATGCTGGGCTTTTACACCGTCCTCGCTGCGATCATGCCAAAGCCAATCGATGAGGCGGTGCATACACTGACGACAGCACCCGGACCTTCGGTGTTGACTTCACTGCTCTCCATCGTGCTGACCCCGGTGGCCTTCATTTTGCTGTGCGTCACCATTATTGGCATCGTCATTGTGCCTTTCTTTGCCATTGCCGTATTAGCCATGAGTCTGCTAGGCAATGCCGTGGTGCTCGCAGCCATCGGGCGTGGCATGTATCAGATTGGCCGAGGCACACGACCGATCGCTACGTGGCTTGCCGTCTTAGTGGGCGGTGTCGTGATGCTCGGTCTTTATCTGATACCGATACTTGGCTTCATACTCTATAAATTGATCGGCATTCTAGGCTTCGGTGTCGTTATTTACACTCTCATCCTTAAGCTGCCACACGGGCAAGCCACCGCGGATCACCACCTGAAGCCACGATCAGCACCACATCCGCTAAACCCAGCGAGGGCTCTGTCGTTGACGACACGATCACGCCAACAGCCGCACTCGCAACGATGCCTCGGGCGGGATTTATGATTCGCATGGCAGCACTTATCCTAGATTGCATACTGATTGGTATCGTCTTAGCGTGCATCGGTAGCGATCAAGATGCGGCCAGCAATGCGTTTCTAATCGCACTTGCACTCTATGGTGCAGTCATGTGGAAAATAAGGAGCACCACGATTGGCGGCATTATCTGTGGACTTAAAGTAGTGCGTCTCGATGGAAATGCCATGGATTGGCCGACCGTGACGGTGCGCGCGCTGAGCTGCTTTCTGTCACTGGTGGTGGCGGGGCTCGGTTTCTTCTGGATATTGTTCAGTCGTGAACGTCAGGCATGGCATGACAAAATTGCCGGTACTGTGGTGGTCTATGCGCCTAAAGGCAACTCTTTAGTCTAAACCACGCCGGTCGTTAGCACGGTGTGTACCTTTGTGCACACCGTGGATCGACGGCGCGCAACCCGCATCAGAGCGATCACCTCTATTCCATATCAGGGTATGGTCCAATGCCCCCGGCTGCAATCAACTGATCACTGCGCGCCAGCACCATGCTTAAGGGAACGGATCCCAAATCCAATATTGCATCATGAAAAGCACGGATGTTAAATCGCGCGCCCAGCGCGGTCTCTGCCTGATGCCGCGCTTTCCAAATGGTCATCGCCCCTAAGTAATACGACAGTGCCTGACCAGGCCAAGAGATATACCGGTCCACCTCCGTCTCGATTTCACGGTCGGACAGTGCTGTCTGATCATGCATGTACTGTTGCGCTTGTAAACGCGTCCATCCCTTCACATGAATGCCGGTATCTACAACCAAGCGCACCGCCCGCCACATTTGGTAGGTCAGCATGCCAAAGTGCTCGTACGGCGTTTTATACATACCCATCTCAAGCCCTAGGCGTTCGCAATACAGTGCCCAGCCCTCGCCATAGCCAGACAGGTAAGACTTCTGTCTGAATTCGGGCTGACCCGAGTGTTCCAACGCGATGGGCATCTGAAATGCATGGCCGGGAGCAGACTCATGCAGCGTGAGCGCAGTCAACGCATACAACGGACGCGCGGGCAGATCATAGGTGTTCACGAGGTAAACGCCCGGCCCTCCACGACCCGCCGTATAAAAAGGGGCGATCTCATCTGGAACCGCCTTAATCGCAAAACGGGCTCTCGGCAGATATCCAAAGTAATCTGCCGCTTTACCGTCGAAGTCCTTCGCGATACCAGCGGCCCGCAGGAGTAAGTCGTTGGATGATTTAGCATAGAACTGTTCATCGGTTCTCAGATACCGCAAGAACGCCTCAAAAGAACCAACAAAGCCACTGTCCTGCATGACCTGCAACATCTGAACGCGTAGGGCGCCCACCTCGGCAAGACCGATCGCATGAATCTCGTCTGGGCTTAATTCAAGCGTGGTGTATTCACGCACTTTGGCTTGATAGTAAGCCTTGCCATTGGGCAATTGGCTTGCCGCCAGCGTTTTACGTGCCTGTGGAATATAGCGTTCAGTCATGAAACGCAGCAGACGCTGATAGGCAGGCACGACGCGGGTCTCGATCACATCTCGCGCCTCTAGACGTAGCTGCGCCTGCTCTGCCTCACTGATCCGCGATGACATCTGAAGAAACGGGAGGTAATAGGGATTCGCTTCAATCGACGCCGCTGCACTCACTGCTGTGAGCGAGCCCTCGCGGTGGGCTAAGGTCACTGCGGGTGGCGTGAATCCACGTGCGAGACCCGCGCTCATGTTGACCATTTGCTCATCAAAATAACGGGGGACATCGCGTAGTTGCGATAAGTAGTGCTGATAGTCCTCTAATGTATGAAAGGACTGTCGCGCTGTGCCCGCTAAATTAGTCCAGAAGGTGGTATCGGCATTTAAGGGTTGCTCATACTCCTTAAACAATTGATGCTCAATCAACGTGCGTATTTGTGCCGCGTAGATCTCATAATTAATTTTGGCCTCGGCCGATAGCTGACTTTGATCCACGCTTGCCAGTTGCGTCTTAACCTCTTGCCAGTAGCGCAGATAAGACGCCTGTGTGGCGGCATCAACGTGAGACAGGTGGTCTCTGATGGTCTCGTGCGCGTCTTCGTTGTCTTCCCCACCGAATTGCGCCTGGCGCCAGGCCCACTCGCGCGAGTAAATAGCGGTGAATGTCTGCTCGGCACTTGACACGGGATCGGCGGCGCATGAGATGGACATCGGCCACACACCGAGAAGGATGAGGCATGGGGCTAACACGATGCGCCATGCACGCCTATGCAGTCGGGTCACCATCTGAAACATCCTTAGGGTTCGTAAAGACACATCACACAGCCCATGGGTCGACAGGTACCACCCTGCTTCTAGGTCCAATGCGTTGCCATCAATTAGGCCACAGCATACGGATGACAGCAGCGCCCATCACGATCACCGTCAGCCAGCCCACGCATTGTGTCAGCCGATGACTGGTGAAAGGACCCATCACAGAGCGGCGTGAGGCTAAGACAACAATGACAGCCACCACGGGCACCGCCACTACCCCATTGATGACGGCACTCCAAAAAAGCGCCTGCATGGGTGTGATCGGCGAATACTGAATGGATAATGCCACCAGACAACTGAGCGTAATGATGCCATAGAAGCCGCGCGCCTTAAGCACCGGGGCGTCAAGGCTTGCCTTCCAACTCATGGTTTCAGACACGGCGTAGGCGGCGGAGCCTGCTAAGACCGGCACCGCAATAAGACCCACCGCCATGATGCCCACGGCGAACACCACAGAAGCAAACTCCCCTGCCAAGGGTCGCAAGGCTTCTGCCGCTTGTGCCGCGGTTTGGATCTGCGTGATCCCAGCGACATGTAAAGTGACTGCGGTGGCCAAAATAATGAAGTAGCCAATTAAATCTGAGTAAAACATCCCGGTCCACGTATCCCAATGAATACGACGAAGTTCTGGAACGGCTTGACGCGCGTCTTCCCTTAGCGGCTTGGCGTTTGACTGTAAACTCATGTCTTCAATTTCTTCGCTCGCCTGCCAGAAGAATAAGTAGGGGCTAATGGTGGTTCCAAAGACGCCAAGCAGGACAGTGACGGTGGCCACATTGAGCGCGAGATGCGGGGAGAGCGTATGCCAGGCCACTTGCCGCCAGGGCACATGAACGGTGAATAGCACCAACACATAGGCCAGTAGCGACAGCGTCAACCAGCGTAGAAACACCACATAGCGCCGATAGGGCACGAGCACTTGCAGACCCAAACTTAACAGCGTGAATACGAGCGTCATCGCGTGTCGGTTAAGACCTGTGACCAACTCAGCGGCCTCACCCATCGCGGCAATATCAGCGGCGATGTTTAAGGTATTGGTGATGAGTAACAGAGCCACCACCGTACGCACCACGGTGGGGTGAAAGGCTTCTTTTATATTGGCGGCAATGCCCTTACCGGTCACTCGACCAATGCGCGCGCACATCAGTTGAACCGCCACCATCATGGGCAACGCAACCGGCATGGTCCACAGGGCGTCTAAACCAAACTGTGCGCCGGCCTGCGAGTAGGTGGCAATGCCGCTCGGATCATCATCTGCAACGCCGGTGATCAGCCCAGGCCCAATGCGTGCCAGCGGGTGAGTCTTAAACCGCGACCACAAGGGGCGCACCGGGGATGACCTTTGATTCGACATCAACCCCCCCTAGACCAAAGACACGACGCGACGTAACGCGATGAGCCTACTCTGCCTAGTCCAGAGTGACAGACTCAATACGGGCAACCCGCAGGTCACAGCCGGCTGGTTTTCGTTGCCAGTATCCCGTCGCCATTGAATTGAGTGGTAAAGCCCGCTTTTTTAAGTCGTTTAGCCACTTCGGCGGGGACATCCCTACCTGTGGTGAGCTGATTGGGATTGCCTGTGTAATGGAAGAGCCGGCCCTGGTGGACGAGTACACGGGCCAAATGCGCATAGAACACCTGAGAATACAGCTCCCCTGCAATGCCAAAGCGCGGCGGGTCATGTAACACCGCGTCAACCGACGCCTTACCCATTGATAGGATTCGCTCTGTGATATCACCCTGTGTGACTTGCAACGCAGAGTGATCGCTGGTCGCCCAAGGACTGTCGGGTGACCACGCGTTGAGGCTTCGGATCCACAAGACATCCGGATTTTTTTCGAACGAATGAATCGATGCAGCGCCTTGTTGCAAGGCCGCTCGAGCGAAATAGCCTAAGCCGCCGCAGGTATCGAGCAACCGTTTGGCGAAGGGTTTGACGAGTGCAACTTTACGCTCGGCATCAAGGAGGGGTGACACCTTAGCCGTAGGCAACATTTTGATGCCATCGATTTCAAAGGTGGGTGGACCCCAGTCAGTGGGTACTAACTTAATCAGCGCCTGTGTGAAGCGAGACACCACCTCAAATGCGCTCCCCGTCCAATAATAAATGGTGCGTTCTTTACATCGCTCTAGAAAAGGGAATTTACGGTTTTCATAAATCCACCCATCCGACTCAATGATCACCGTCACCACAGAACAGCCCAAGTCCAGCGAACACAAGCACACAGGCGCTTTGGCAACTCTCGCCTCTTGTAATGAGGTATGCACAGACAAGGTCAATAACGGCATCCGCGCCATCACACAAGCTCCGCCACTTCCGAATCACTCAGCCAACGCCAAGCCCCTTTCTGCAAATCACCCAGCACCAACGGTCCCACCGAGACGCGAATCAATCGCAGCACTTCCAACTCACACGCACTGAGCAAACGCCTAATCTGTCGATTACGGCCCTCCGCTAGCACCAATTCAAGCCATGCATTCTTATGTCCTACACGAAGAAGACGGGCGTCCTGCACCGATAAGTGCTCATCCTCAACTTGCACGCCCCCGATCATCTGCTGTAATTGAATATCGCTCACGAGATCGTTCACTTGTACGTGATACGTTTTTGTAGGTCCTCGTTCTGGATCCGTCACCTGGGCGGCCCAAGCAGGATCATTGCTAAACAACAGCAAGCCCTCGCTTGCTTTATCAAGCCGGCCCACCGGTGCGAGCCACGGTAAATTAGCGCCATCGAAACAGCGATACACCGTCTCTCGACCTTTTTCATCCGACGTGGTGGTCACAAGCCCTCTCGGCTTATTCAACATCAAGACACGACGCGCTGCGGTGTGTACTTGCTCACCATCAATATCGATACGATCAATGCCCTGACGTGTGGAGAAGTCGGGGTCTCGAACGACCACCCCGTTAACACTGACTCGTCCCTCAAGCACCCAGCGGGTCGCCTGACTGCGGGATCCCCTGCCCTCTTTTGAAATCACCCGAGCAACCCCATGTCGGGGACTGGTGGACTGCGGCTTGTACGGCAAACGTGTCATCGGCACAGTGTGTCTGAGCGGCGCGTTTAAGGCTACCGGCCATCCCACGGAAGAAACGCGACGAAACCCCTTGGCTCGGCTAGAATGCGCGCCCCGGGAGGCCTTACAGGTCGACGGCACCGTTCGCTCAGCAAGCGGTCACTGCGCCGCGTCTTCTTTGGCACCTCACGGTGGTTCCCTGCCTTATTTATATTTGGGTTGAATATTCATGCTCGCGACCTCCAATCTGGCCATTCAGTTCGGCGCCAAGCCCCTGTTCGAACAAGTCACCGTCAAGTTTGTGGACGGCAACCGCTATGGGCTAATTGGTGCCAACGGCTGTGGCAAATCAACCCTCATGAAAGTATTGGGTAGTGATTTGGAGGCCAGTGCGGGCGATGTCATGCTGCAAGCAGGCATGCGCCTTGGCAAGCTCAGTCAAAACCAATTCGGGTACGAAGAGCAACGGGTGCTTGATGTTGTGATGCAAGGCCACACCGAGATGTGGCAAGCCATGCAGCAACGTGATCAGATCTATGCCAATGCCGATGCGACCGACGATGACTACATGAAAGCCGCGGAGCTCGAAGCTAAATTTGCCGAGTACGGTGGCTATAACGCAGAGGCGCGCGCCGGCAGCCTACTCATTGATGCCGGTATCGGTGAAGCCTTACACAACGTACCCATGCGAGAAGTGCCACCGGGCCTTAAATTACGTGTTTTGCTGGTACAGGCTTTATTTTCTAAGCCAGACGTCTTGCTGCTAGATGAGCCCACCAACAACTTGGATATTCACTCGATTCGTTGGTTAGAAGATGTCCTTAACGACTATGACGCCACCATGGTGATTATTAGCCATGATCGTCACTTCCTAAACCAAGTGTGTACTCACATTGCGGATCTCGATTATCAGCAAGTGAAAATTTACCCTGGCAACTATGATGACTTCATGTTGGCCTCCGTACAGGCGAGACAACGGGTCGAATCCGCGAATGCCAAAGCCAAAGACAAGATCTCCGATTTGCAGGAGTTTGTCCGACGTTTCTCTGCGAATGCATCCAAAGCGCGTCAAGCGACGTCACGACGTCGGCAGTTAGAAAAAATTAAAATTGAGGAAATTAAGCCCTCCTCGCGACAGAACCCCTACATTCGTTTCGAACAGGCCAAAAAGCTTTACCGTTCAGCTGTCTCCGTCGACAAGGTCACATTCACCTATCCGGGCACCGAAACGCCCATTCTTCGCAATGTTAATTTGAAGATCGAGGCGGCCGAGCGCATTGCCATCATCGGACCCAACGGTATCGGTAAAACCACGCTCATCCGCTTGCTCGCGGGTGATTTACAGCCCACCGAAGGCACCATCACGTGGGTGGAAAATGCCGAATTAGGGTACATGCCGCAGGATCCACAGGCGGAATTCGCTGAAAAAACCGATTTATTTAGCTGGATGTCGACCTACACGGGCAAAGCCGATGACGATCAGATCGTTCGTGCCACCCTAGGACGACTGCTGTTCTCTGGGGATGAGACCAAGAAATCGGTCAAAGTACTGTCCGGTGGTGAAAAAGGCCGAATGATTTACGGCAAACTCATGCTCACGCGACCCAATGTGATGTTGATGGACGAACCCACCAATCATATGGACATGGAAACCATCGAATCCCTACAAATTGGCTTAGAAAAATTCCCAGGCACTCTGATCTTTGTGTCGCACGACCGTGAGTTTGTCGGCGGCCTAGCGACACGCATCATTGAGTTACGTGCCAATGGTGAGATTAAAGACTTCAACGGCAGCTATGACGAGTACCTAAGCTCTCAGGGCATCAGCACCTAAATCGCCTTGCGTCATGGGTAATTGCGCCGCTTCACACCACGCGGTGCGTCAGCGTGCCTAGCGACTCGATGCCAGCAATCACCACATCGCCCACCGACAACGGTCCCACACCAGCCGGTGTGCCGGTGTAAATGAGATCTCCCGGCTGCAAGCTAAAGTAACTCGATAACTCGGCAATGATGTCTGGCACCGACCAGATCATCTGCGCAAGGTCACTGTCTTGTTTGATGACGCCATTCACCGACAACCAAATCCGACCGCGCTTCAAATGCCCCACCATCGGGGTCGCATAGATCGCACCGATACCTGCTGCCCCCTCAAAGGTTTTGGCGATATCCCACGGTTGACCTTGCGCCCGCGCCGTCGTTTGTAAATCACGTCGCGTGAAATCATTGCCAACCGCATAGCCATACACATGATCTAAGGCGCGGGCAGCCGGAATGTGTGCGCCGCCCGTACCGATCGCCACCACCAACTCCACCTCATAATGTAAATCGCTGGTTTTTGAGGGATAGGACAGATGCTGGCCATCGGCTAACAAGGTGTCAGCGGCTTTACCAAACAGCACCGGCGGTGTCTTAACCGCATCTTTCGACATCTCTACCGCATGATCGGCGTAGTTAAAACCGACGCCGTAAATACGCTGAACCGGAAAACGAGCCACTTCACCATCAACCGCCACAGACGGTCGCGGCAATGGTGTCACCACATAACTGGCCATCCCTCTCTCCCTCTTAAAAAACACACCCACGTCAGTATCCGATCAGCCGACCACACTCAGGACGTGCACCACTGCAATCGAGGGGTTCCACCCTCATCACAGCACACCACTGCATTTTGCTGGTATCTCGTACCAAGCATCAAGGCATCTGCCTGACTCACACCCAATACCAGAAGCCCACACTCGATCGGCCACTGTTCGGTTGAATCCAGCGCTTCCGCTGACAAGTAAGCGAAGCCCGCTGTGCGTAAATCCGCGAGCAAATGCGCGTGCGCCCGCGCATTCACATGCTCGTCACACAAGACACTATAGGGATTCCATGCCGTCATAAATGCTGAGGCGTTAACGCCATGTCGCACATGACACTGCCGCAGTACCGCGCTCGGTTGATCAATGAGCAACGTAAAGGACTCCCCGGCCTCATGGATCCGGTAATGAGCCTGCCTATACGCTCGCTCACACGCAGCGCGCTCGACCCTTGGCGCCAAGTCATTCATGCGGGATGATCGGCGCTACCGACTGCAGAGCGCGCTCCAACTCAACAATGCGCGCATGTGCACTGGCCAATGCCCGAGTCAACTCCGTCACCCGGGTGCGATGCACAGCCATTTCCTGCTGAATGCGATCCGTGGCTTCCGCTTTATGACGCAAGGCATCCATCTCGCGCGCCCATCGAGCCTGATGAACCCGCTCTCGTTCCTCAGCCACTTCCGCCCGCGCAATCGCCGCCTCCCTCGATTCATCAGACGCACTTCGATACGCCGGTGTCGCCGCCGGGGGCACCGGTGTGGTGGCTCTGGCCAACAAGCGATACACGCGGGTGACGCCGCCACGTGCGCCATAGCGCCGCGCCAGCAAGGCCCGAACGGCCACCCCAGTCACCCGAGGACCCAGACTTTGGATCTCCTGGATCGCGGCGCTGATGGCATCGTCGGTGAGTAAAGGGGGTCGCATCCGAGACAGACTACCATCATTACGGAAAATTTTCCGTAATCATACTTTTTAGTCTCTTTGCGGTTAAAAATAGGCTGCTTAAATAAAGTAATAATCAATATAATCAATTACTTATTTATTTAAATGTTCCACGCGATGTTCCACGAAAGCGCTGCCGCTGCCTTAGGTGGCACCACGCACTGGCATGGCTGGCCTACCCGCATCGTGCCGTGGTGCGGTTTCGTGTACCCAAAGTGCTATATATTCGTTTAAATTCAATTAGTTACTGATGTTTCGTCTCGAAACTAGGCTTAGCTCAGGTCTTTCAGCACCTGCTCCATGGCCTGCATCACGCCCTCTCGATCCGCCACCTTAAGTCCCTTCGGGAAAGCCAGCGTGACTTTGCCCTTGGAGTTGCGCGTGAGGATGGCGCGACCAGCGCTACCGACGTTGTACTCGCGACGCATCGGGGGAAGTTTGCGGGTTTGATCGAGGCTTGCCAGCAAGAGCTTTAACACCACCCGTGGATCACGCCCCCCCTCCTCCTCACGCCGCGCCAAATTCTTAGCGGCCTGCAGCACCACATCCCGAGCGCCCGGACGCTCCATGAGGGCAATGAGCTTATATGCCTGCTCTACAGGCACCGCGGACCGATCGACGATCAGGCTGGCGATGGGGCCATGATTGAGCAATTGGGCTGCCTTCAGCATCTTGGCCACCTGCCCTTTTGACACGTTTAAGGCATGCGCCAGCGAGTCCTGGGTCGGAAATAACTTGGCTTCCAACTGGATCTGAAAGGACAAGGCGCGCTCCATCGGCGTGATGTCCTGGCGATCGGCATTCTCCAAATGCATCAATACCGCTGCTTGGCTGTCAGGGATCTCCACTACCCGCACTTTCAATTTGTGATTGGTGGCTTCACAGGCATAGCGGCGACGCATGCCGTAGATGATTTCATAGTCAAAATCGCTGTCCCCCACCACGCGACGCGCCAACGCGGGTTCTTGTTGGCCATCTTTCGGGATGGACTGAATCAGATCCTCGCAGCGCTCGCGCGTGTACCAGGCGGCGGTACGGTTATGGTATTTCCAGCCACGGCACCGCTTCGGATCGACGCTTAAAATGGTCTCACGGGTAAGTCCCGGGCTCGTACGCCCTTGCAGTGCCAGCTCAGCCGTCGGCAGCACCGCGCGCATCCCGGCGCGAGCCGGTTCCACGTCAGGACGACTTTTTAAGGAGGTGGCGATATCGCCTAACTTCGTACCGCCAAATAGCTTCTTATTGCTCATCCCCGCCCCCTTCAGGTTATGCCCTGCGCACTTAATTCCGTTCGTTTGGATGGCCACTCACGCAAAATCGCCAGTTCGATCTCGCGATAGACACCATCCATCATCTCGAGCACCTTGCGATTAGGCTTCGCGACCTCGTACGGGCCCACGAACTGCGCCGACGCATTAATGACTTCCGCCGAATGGAAAAACACGCGTTGGAATACTGACTCACCAAAACACGCGCGCATCACATCTACAAACTGCCGCTGACTGTCATAGCGCTGGTCATACAGCGTGGTCAGCACCGAAATCCATCGATAGCTCTTATCCGGTGCAAGCTGCGCCACGTAATTTCGGATCATCCGAAAGAACTGCACGGTCGATGAGAAATCGAACATCTTGGCGGCGGTTGGCACTAACAGGGCATCCGCCGCGATCAACACGTTGAGAGAAATCACGCCTAAGGCCGGTGGCGAATCGAGCAGCACCACGTCGTAGTTCTGTGCCACCGTCTGAATACCGTAACTGAGCTCCGCAAAGACCTCCCGACGGGCCTCCGGGGTCGCCTGCTCGGCGATGTGCAGTACCAAGGCGATCTCTGCCTCATACAGCGCCAGACACGCTGGAATCAAATCAATTCCCGGGAAATAGGTCTTTCGCACCACCGGCTCTAAGGTGGGATGTGCGCCGCCTAAGTACGCCAAGATCGTATCGTCTTGCGCGATCTCCGCATCCGGCACGTAGCCAAACATCGAGGTGGTGGTCGCCTGACTGTCGGTATCAATCACCAAGACGCGATACCCCTTCAGCGCCAGGTAATGCGCGAAGTTAATGCAGGTGGTCGACTTGCCCACGCCGCCTTTGAAGTTCTGACACGCAATGACCATCGGTTGGTCGCGCTCAGGATCCCGGTGCGGCAAAGTCCCAAAGTGAGCGCGAAATGCTTGGACCTGCTCTAAGGTGTACCCCACCCGACGGTTGTTATCGGGATTGCGGGCAGCCGGTGTCACCATGAGTTCCGCCTCCGCCCGCGCTAAGGTCGTGCGATCACGCCCCACCATGGCAGCGGCTTCCGAGGGACTGAACAAACGCTGCAGAGACTTACGCTCGTGCGGCGACTGCCCCATCTCGTGCATCTTGGTCAAAAAGCTTTCGCTGGACGCCAGAATGTCGTCTAACTTGTCAATCGCTCGGGTGACTGGCACACTG
>CAIYVA010000143.1 GCA_903929455.1 uncultured Pseudomonadota bacterium
CCACCCCTCGGCCGGTGCCTCGCTGGGTCACCTGGGCCATCATACGATCGACCTGATAGATCATTTCAGGCGCTGCGATCGCCTCCAATTCGACTTTAAAGCTCTTGAGTGGCTTACCGCTATCATCGAGTACTGCGCGCACTGTATGCAGTCGCGCACGAAAGCCGCCGTTGGCCAGTGAGGTGTACATCTGTACGACCTCTAGTGGCGTCATTTCAATGGCTCCTAGCAGCAGTGATGGGTTGAGTGCCGGTCGATGATCGACACCCAACTTGACCAGCGTGTCGGCCACATGATCCAAGCCAACGTCCAGCCCCATGCGTACGGTGGCCAGATTCATAGATTCAGCGAGCGCATGCACCATAGACACACGTCCAAACACTTCGCGTGAGTAATTCTGCGGAGACCATACGGTGCCGTCTCCTAGCGTTAACTCGATTGGTGCATCGAGCAGTACGCTGGCCGCTGTGTATCGACCGGTCTCTAAGGCAGACAGATAAACCGCGGGCTTAACCAGTGAGCCAATAGAGCGCTTTGCATCTAATGCGCGGTTAAAGCCTTCGCGTCCCACTTCGCGTCCACCGACTACCGCGAGCACATCGCCACTTTGCGGCTCAGCAACGATGACCGCACCTTCCAGTAGCGCGGATTTGTCGCGTCTTGCCGCATTGAGGCGCGCTAGACCGCGTGACAGAGACCGTTCAGCGGATGCTTGTGCGCGCGGGTCGAGTGTGGTGTAAATCGATAGGCCAGCGGCAGACAAATCGGCTTCTGCATAATCTCGTTTTAAATGTCGCCGCACTAAGTCCATGTAAGCGGGGAAGTAGCCGCCACCATGCGATCTGACCCCTAAGCTTTTGGCTTGCGCCCGCTCTGCCGCATCATCGGTGATCACTTTTTCTAAGGCGAGCTCTTTTAGTACCAAGTTACGTCGTGCCTTGGCTCTTTCTGGGTGGCGAATTGGGTCATAGAAAGAGGGGCCACGAACTAGGCCAATGAGTAGCGATAGCTCGCCGATATCAAGTTCCGCAACCGGTTTTCCAAAATAGTACTCACTACCCAAGCCAAATCCGTGGATCGCCCGTTGCCCATCTTGGCCGAGCGACACCTCATTGATGTAAGCAACCAATATTTCCTCTTTGGAGTAGCGCGCTTCAAGGCGAAGAGCCATGATCGCTTCTTTTATTTTTCGTCCAAAGGATTGAGTGTCGTCGAGAAAATAGTTTTTCACCAACTGCTGCGTCAGGGTGCTGCCCCCTTGGGTGATATGCCCAGCACGAAGATTTGCCCACATGGCACGCAAGATGCTGCGGGGGTCCACGCCGTGGTGATCATCAAAGCGCCGGTCTTCAATCGTCTTAAGTGCCGCACGCAGCAGTGGAGGAACCTCTTCAGGTGTTAACACGATGCGATCTTCACCATGCACGGGGAAGACGCTACCGACCATTAAAGGATCGAGACGGAACAGCGGCACTTCACTGCTACCAACTGCAGACAGACCGGTGATGCCTTCGCTGTTGGCGTGCACTTGGATGCGTGTCGCTGGGCGTAGTTCGTCAACGAATTGGGCGCGCCGCGCGTGCAAGTCGAAATCGCCATTCTTGCGTCGATAATAGCCAGGCCCGGCACTGGGATCGCCAGATTGGTAGTGTAGGCGACGCAGCTCCTCCTCTAGATCATCCGCCGTGGTAGTCGCTCCGGCATAGAGTTCCAAGGGGGATGCGTAGACGCGTGCTGGAACTGACCATAGACGACCCTTGAATTCGTTGGTGACGATTCGATCGAGGTAGACCGCCCAAATCGAGAAGGCCAACAGAAAAAGAGCGAGCAGGCTGACGATGATTAAAGCCGCTCGCAGTGTGAAACGGGGCAGTTTTTTCCACCAAGGTTGTGATGCGCTCATCCAAGATCACCGTACAGTGTTTGTAGTGCGGTCATCGCGGCAGCGGCTGCCGTTTCTGTGCGCAATACGCGGGGCCCCAGTTTCAACGCGCTGAACTCGCCTAGTTTGGCAATGCTGATTTCTTGTGCAGTGAGTCCGCCCTCGGGACCAATCAGTAAGTCGATGGGCCGGCCGGC
>CAIYVA010000144.1 GCA_903929455.1 uncultured Pseudomonadota bacterium
GCCGCGCCAGCCGGGCAGTGACAGGGTGTCAAATAAGGTGACGGCTTTACCGACGGATAGACCGGTGACTTCTGCAATGTTGCGACCCGCCACGAACACGTGGCGCGCCGCGGTGTTGAGGCGTGTGCCGCCGCAAGAGGGGCAGGGTTTGCTGCCTAAGTACTTGGCCAGTTCCTCGCGCACCAGTAGCGAATCGGTGTCGCGGTAGCGGCGCTCTAAGTTCGGCAGAATGCCTTCAAATGGATGGCGCTTTCTAGACACATCACCGCGTCCATCGAAATAGCGGAATTCAATGGTCTGCTCACCGCTGCCATTGAGCAGCACTTGCTGGGTGGTTGGGGGCAGTTCTTTCCAGGGTGCTTCGACATCAAATTTGTAATGCCGACCCAAGGATTGGATCAGCGTGAAATAGTACGCATTGCGGCGATCCCAGCCCCGAATGGCGCCACTGGCCAGTGAGAGGTGTGGTTGGCTGACGACTCTGATGGGGTCAAAGAATTGTTTAACACCCAGGCCATCGCAGGTATCGCAAGCGCCGGCTGGATTGTTAAATGAGAAGAGGCGAGGCTCCAGTTCAGAGAGAGACCAGCCGCAGGTATTGCAAGCAAACTTGTCAGAAAAAATAAGGCCCGGACGTTTGGCATCGTCGATGTAGGCGATCGAGGCAATGCCGCCGCCCAACTTAAGTGCGGTTTCAAAAGACTCGGCCAGTCGTTGCGCGATATCCGCGCGCACTTTGAATCGGTCGATCACCGCTTCAATCGTGTGCTTCTTGCGCAGATCCAGTGATGGCGGCTCATCGAGTTCGACCACGCGGCCATCGATGCGCGCGCGCACGAAGCCTTTGCTTTTCAGTTCCTCCAAGACTTGGGTGTGTTCGCCTTTACGCTCTTTGATGACCGGTGACAGCAGCAGCAGTGCCGTGCCTTCGGGGAGTTCGAGCACTTGGTCGACCATCTGACTAACGGTCTGCGCTTCGAGCTCAAGGCCATGCTCAGGGCAGCGCGGTGTGCCGGCACGTGCGTACAGCAGTCGCAAGTAGTCATAGATCTCAGTGACCGTGGCGACCGTTGAGCGCGGGTTGTGAGAGGTTGATTTTTGTTCGATGGAGATTGCGGGCGAAAGACCCTCGATGGTATCGACGTCTGGTTTTTCCATCATCGATAAGAACTGTCGCGCATAGGCGGACAGTGACTCGACGTAGCGCCGTTGGCCTTCCGCGTAGATCGTGTCAAAGGCCAGCGATGACTTGCCGGAGCCAGAGAGCCCGGTGAAAACGATCAGCCGATCGCGGGGCAGATCGAGGTCGACGCCCTTTAAGTTGTGGGTGCGTGCGCCGCGGATAGTAATCTGTTGCATCGTGAGTCCGAGAATTGCGGGCGAATTCGCTAGAATACTGCGCTAGCCCCGATAGGTGTAAGACTCGCGTGCATTCTTTAGAACGATCTTTGGCCGAATCGAAAGCCTCCCTTGCGTTGTGGCCGGCCGAGCGTCGTGCGGTGGCCGCTTTGGCTGCCATTTACGCGGCCCGCATGTTGGGCCTTTTCCTTTTGTTACCAGTACTTGCGCTGTATGTCGGTGCTTTGCCGGGTGCGCGGCCCTGGCAAATGGGCTTAGCCCTTGGCGCGTATGGCTTAACGCAAGCGGCGTTACAGATTCCCTTTGGGCGTTGGTCGGATCGCTTCGGTCGTCGCCCGCTGATCACCGGTGGTCTTGTCCTGTACGCACTGGGGTCAGTGATCGGCGGCTTATCCAGCACAATCGGCGGGGTGATTTTGGCGCGCTTGGTGCAAGGCGCGGGCGCCGTCTCAGGCCCGGTGACGGCTTTGTTGGCGGATTTAACCCGTGCGGGGGTGCGCACGCGCGCCATGGCGATGATCGGCATCAGTATTGGCGGCTCTTTTATGGTGTCCTTGGTGGCGGCTCCACTGCTCGGTGCACTGATTGGTGTTCAGGGCTTGTTTTGGGTGATGGCGGCTTTGGCGGTGCTGTGTTTGGTGCTGCTGTGGGCTGTCGTGCCAAGGCCTCAGCCGGTGGAACCGGTGCCATCTGCCCCCCTGGCAGCGGTCTTTAGGCGTGATTTGATGCCTTATTACACCGGCGTTTTTGTGCTCAATGTGGTCCTGACGCTGACCTTCTTTGGGGTGCCGTATGCGCTTCGCGATCAGTTAGGGATCGCAGCGGCTGATCAGTGGAAAACCTATTTAGGGGTGTTTGCGGCCTCGATTCTGCCGACGGTTCCCTTGGTGCTTCTGACCGAGCGGGTTCGTGCACCGATTCAACTGATGCGCGTGGCGGCCACGCTGTTGGCGGCGTCTTTGGCGGGTTTGATGTGGGGGCATGGTCATTACGGTGGCTTGTGTGCCGCCCTGATTGGGTTTTTCGTGGCCTTTAATTATTTGGAATCGCGGTTGCCGGCGCGCCTGTCCCAGGTGGCGGGGGCTGACAGCCGAGGGGCGGCTTTGGGGGTGTTTGCGACCGCTCAGTTTTTGGGCGCTTTTGTGGGGGGTGTCACGGCC
>CAIYVA010000145.1 GCA_903929455.1 uncultured Pseudomonadota bacterium
GTCCAGTGTTCATGCTTGCGCGCCGCTTGCGATGCATCTAGGCGCACCACGCTACGCTCACACAGCAAAGGGATAATGTCGGTCACGCCCAGTTCAGTGGCTTTTTGGATCGCATAGTCCATGCGGTCACCGCGCGATATGCCTTGCGCCAGAGTGATCCGTAGCGGTGACTCCGGTAGCGTCGGGAGTGCATCAGACAGGAGTATCTCGGCATGCTGGTGATGTGGCTGCAGCAACGTGGCGGCGTGTTCTTGGCCTTGCCCATTAAATACCTGCAGAGTCGCTCCGCGCTGTAGGCGCAGGACGGTACTCAGGTGGTTGCTGGCGCGCGCACTCAAGGTGAGCCTGGCACCCGCCGCGAGCGACCCCGCGGTATAAACGCGGATTAGACGCATAGGGGTAGGGCAAACCCGGTAGGGCGGCCGGTTGACCGAGTCGGCGGGGGACGGGTGGGTGTGGCGGCTGACTTCATGATGGGTTGTGGCGATCTCTCGGAGGCCGTTAGCGTACCGCGCAGGGCTGCGCTTGACCACCAAGACCAGTGTACCGCGAAGTGGGTTCCGTACAGCGCGCGAGTGTCTTAAGCTTGGCTCATGGGATTGCCTAAGCTACTGACGATTGATAGGGCTTCCGGGCAACTGTTAGGCGTGCGGCAAGTGCCGTCGCCTAACCAAGATGCGCGGCCGCCGGGGGCTAGCATCGATTTGATCGTCGTCCATGGCATCGGCTTGCCACCTGGGCAGTTTGGTGGCCCGTGGGTGGAGCAGTTCTTTTTAAATCGTCTGCCGGTGGATGCAGATCCTTTTTTCGCGACCATTGCTGATCTGAGGGTGTCCGCTCACGTATTTATCCGCCGTCATGGCGAGATCATTCAGTTTGTTCCCTTCCATGCGCGTGCCTGGCATGCAGGCGCTTCGTCTTGGCGGCACCGAGTGGCCTGTAATGATTTTTCGGTGGGCATTGAGTTGGAGGGTGCTGACGACATTGCCTACACCGATGCACAATACGAGCAGTTAGCGGCCGTGATTGTCGCGTTGCGTGCAACGTACCCGACGCTTAGCGTAGAGGGGCTGGTCGGCCATAGTGATGTAGCACCTGGTCGTAAAACAGACCCGGGGCCAAGTTTTGCGTGGGCGCGACTACAGTCGCAGGTAGACGCGCTGGTCTCGTGTTGACCTGATTAAGTCGGGTTGGACGATCGCCGCCACAAGATTTCGCCACCGGCACTTTGTCGCGCCAACACCCGCGCGATCACAAAGAGAAGATCGGATAATCGGTTAAGGTAGCGAGGCACTTCCGGGGCCACGGCATCAATGCGCGACAAGGTCCACACGCGTCGCTCCGCACGGCGCACAATCGTGCGCGCTAAGTGACAGGCCGCTGCTGCCTGACCGCCGCCTGGCAAAATAAATTCTTTGAGCGCAGGCAAATCGGCATTGAAGCGATCTAGGCTGTTTTCTAGTTTAGTGATGTGCGCATCGGTGATCACGCGATGTCCAGGAATACACAGTTCTGCGCCCACATCGAATAGGTCGTGCTGCACATCCAGTAAACACTGATGTACTGCTTGTGGCAGATCGCTGACCGCCAACACGACTCCTAAGCTGCTATTCGCTTCGTCGACAGTACCGTAGGCTTCGACGCGCGGCGCATCTTTGGCGACGCGATCGCCATCACCGAGGCCCGTGCTACCGTCGTCGCCGGTGCGTGTGTAGATCCGGCTGAGACGATTTCCCATAAGAAGCTCCAAGCGGGCGAGAGTTATTCGCTGTCGCTGACGGCTCAGTGGTGAGAGGCTTCGCAGCCATCAGACAGGCGGCTCATACTGGCTAGGCTGTGAATGCGTGTCAAGGAAGGGCTGCCGTGATGGCTGTGCCGTGCATGCGTGTTTGATCAGGCATCCATTCGATCAGCCTTTTAGGGCTGTAAACGGGTGGCGTGCCAGGGGCCCGCGCTGAATGCCTGCGTTGGTTTGTGCTGGACGAGCGATCGGCTCCAACGAGCGCGGTCATGGATTCGATAATCGCCTTCGACCCACAGCTCCACTGCATCGATCCACAGGCGTATCGCGCCCCAATGAGGTGGTCTTGGTACTGGATGTTCCATCGGAGGATCGCTGGCCGTGGCATCGGGGCCTACGGGTGGGCTATTGAATCGCTTGCCCGCGGCGCGCAGTTGCTGCACCAGTTGGGTGCGATTGGCCACAGGCTCGCTCTGTGCGCTTGCCCACGCGCCGATCTGGCTTTGCCAGGGGCGCTTGGCAAAATAGTCATCGCTCTCCTGGCTTGATGCGTGGACCGCATGCCCTTCGATGCGAACTTGCCGATGTAAGACGTCCCAATGCAACACGACCGCCGCGCGTGGATTGGCGACTAATTCCGTGCCTTTTCGTGACTGGTAGTTGGTCACAAATAACAGGCTCCCCTCCGCTTGATTCAGCTCTTTCAGCAGCACAATGCGAGCCGACGGCTGGCCATTCTGTCCGATGGTCGCCAAAGTCATTGCATTCGGGTTGGGCTGTGCCCCTAACGCATAGGCCTCGCTAAGCCACGTATCCACGGTGGTCAGGGGGTTGTGAGGCAAGGTCTCAGGCAGACACTGGGAGGGGACGGTAGTCATACGAGAAAAGAGTAAGGGATGGGGACCTCATTATACCCCTCGGCGCTGTGGGCGGGCATCCGTGCTCGCATCGGTCTCCCAGTCGCCTTACGACGTGACAAAATAGGCGGCGGCCTGCAAGGTCCGTGATTAGGGAGATTGACCGTGTCTGAGCCGTTAAGCCTTGAAGATCTGCGACGTCGGATCACCCAGATCGACCATGATCTGATTAAAGCGATCGCCGAACGGCAACAGCTATCTCGCGACGTGGCGCGTGCTAAGCAAGCGACGGGCCGTGCCACACGTGACTATGGCCGTGAGCGTGATGTGATCTTGGGTGTGCGTCAACAAGCCGAGCGAGTCGGTGTTTCCGCCGATGTGGCTGAGCAGATTCTGCGCTTACTGATTCGGTCGTCTCTGGCAACGCAAGAGCGCGCACGTGCGGTGGCGGATGGACATGGCTCGGGTAAGCGCGCACTGGTCATCGGTGGCGCCGGAAAAATGGGCCATTGGTTCGCTGACTTCTTGGCATCGCAAGCGTTTGATGTGGAGGTAGCCGATCCCTCTGGAGCAGTGTCAGGTTATGCCCATGTACCACGTTGGGAAGACTCGGCTTTAGAGCATGATGTGATTGTGGTGGCCACACCGCTAGGCATCACTGTCGACGTACTCTCAGCGCTGGCAGCACGCGCGCCCAAGGGATTGATTTTTGATTTAGCCTCGGTCAAAACACCCTTGCGTCCTGGTCTTGATGCGTTGGTGGCGGCCGGTCTTCGGGTCACTTCGCTGCACCCAATGTTTGGTCCTGATACGGATTTGTTATCCGGCCGGCATGTAATCTTCATTGATATGGGTAATGCCAGTGCGTTAGCCGAGGCGCAAGAGTTGTTTCAGCCAACGATGGCTGAGCAAGTAGTGATGGGGCTTGATGAGCACGATCGCTTAATGGCCTACGTGTTAGGACTGTCGCACGCATTAAATATTGCATTTTTTACCGTGCTCGCCGATAGCGGTGAGACAGCGCCGCGTTTAGCGCGCATGTCGAGCACCACCTTTGATGCGCAATTGGCTATTGCCAGTCGAGTGGCGGAAGAGTCTCCCGCGCTGTATTTTGAGATCCAAGCGCTCAATGCCTATGGCACAGAATCCTTGGCTGCCTTGATGTCAGCGGTTGAGCGCTTGCATGCCACCGTGAAGGCCGGTGATGTCGCTCGATTCACGGAAATGATGACGCATGGGCGCTCTTATCTGCATAGTCGGCCACAGCCGGGCCAGGGATCTAGATGAGTGTGGATGGCAGCGGTCGGCGTGGTGCCGGCGCGACGAGTGCGGAGGAATACCGTACTCTGCTGAAAAAAATCACTCAGGAAGCGCATGCCAATGAGATGAAGTGGCAACGCACGCTCGAGCGGCAGATGGATTTGCTCAGAGCGGATAGCCTTCCTGAGTTATTGAGTTTCGTAACGGCCGGCCTAAAAAAATCCTTTGATCTTGAGTCGGTCCGATTAGTTCTAGAAGACCCCAACCATGAAGTGCAGCATTTGCTGCAATCCGCTGGCGCGCGTCTGGATGATTTTCCAGCAGTGAGTTTTGTGGAGTCCTTGGGGCAGGTTGCGCCCCAGTTGGTCGATCTGCAGCGTCCGTGGTTGGGCGCTTTCGCCCCCTTTAATCATGCGCTGCTATTTCTAGGCGACAGTGCATTACAGACGATCGCGTTGTTGCCGCTGCGTCGTCAGCGACGGGTGACGGGTGTGCTTTGTTTTGGTAGCGCTGATCCGCAACGCTTTAACCACCGTTTAGGATCGTCATTCTTGTCCCACTTAGCAGGTATGACTGCGATCTGTCTTGAGAACGCCTGCAACCGAGAGCGCGTCCTGAAAAGTGGCCTGTCTGACTATCTCACGGGCTGGCATAACCGACGCTACTTGGATACGCGTTTGAAAGAGGAGTTCTCGCGTGCCGGTCGTTCTGGCGGTGATGTCGCTTGTGTGATGATTGATGTGGATTATTTTAAGGAGATTAATGACAGCTGCGGACACGCGGGTGGTGATGCCGTGCTGCGTGAGATCGCGACACGGATTGAAGCCATGATTCGTGCCAGTGATAGCGCGATTCGCTTTGGTGGCGACGAGTTTTTGCTGCTGTTGCCAGAGGCTGCTTTAGAGGGCGCTGTTAAACGGGCCGAACGAATTCGCGAGGCGCTGGTTGCTCCCATCTTAATGCCGGAAGGTAACAGTCGCGTGGTGACTGCTTCGATCGGGGTGGCGTCTGTCCGCGTGGAGCGCGATGCGCGCAATCTACAGGCGCTGGCGGAGCGCTTGCTGTCTGAGGCGGATGCGGCTTTGTATCAGGCCAAAGCCGATGGGCGAAATTGTGTCCGGACCACGGGTTCGATAGGCGCCCCTTAGACAGGCAAGCGCCGTCGGTTGGCCGAGTTTGACCAGAAAAAGGCGGTTTAAAGCGTGACCGCGCCACCCGCCATGTGAAAGAATCGCCTACACACTTCAAATGAGAGAGCGATGGCGGACTGGATCGACGAGGAAGGGTATCGGGCCAACGTCGGCATCATCTTGATGCAGGACGACGGGCGCGTATTCCTAGGCGGTCGGACCGGTAATCGCGGCTGGCAGTTCCCGCAGGGGGGGATTCAGCAAGACGAACCATTTGTGGATGCGCTGTATCGGGAACTCAAAGAAGAGATTGGTGTCGTAGCAGAGCAAGTGGAATTGATCGGGGAAACGACCGATTGGCTTCGCTATCGTTTGCCGGCGCGGTACCAGCGGCGGCAGTCAATGCCCGCCTGTATTGGTCAAAAGCAGCGATGGGCGCTGCTTCGGTTTCGGGCTGCCGATGAGGTGTTTCGTTTTGACTCAACCGATGAGCCGGCTGAATTCGAGCGCTTTCGGTGGGCTGATTTTTGGGATCCGGTCAGGGAAGTCGTGTACTTCAAGCGGGACGTGTATCGCCAGGCTCTGCATGAGCTCGGCCAGAAGGCCTTTCCGGCGGGGTTGCCACCGTATCCGGCGTGGTGGGAGAGTGATGGCCTTGCCCGCCCTAAGGCCGGGCGACGCAGTCCTCGACTGGGTGCTCGTCCACCGAGCAGATCTCGGCCACGTTAGATCGGTCTGACGACCACGAGGATGACGATCGCAAAGAGCAGTAAGGTCGGTACTTCGTTAAACCAGCGGTACCAGGTGCCTGAATGCGCATTGCGACTCAGTTTGAAGGATTTCACGATCTGGCCACACCACCCGTGGTAGAAGATCAAGGCGGCGACCAACCACAGTTTGGCTTGCAGCCAGTGTTGGCTGAGTAAAGTAGGTTGTAAGACGATGAGGATGCCCGCCATGACAACGGCAACGATACCTGCCAAGGTCATCAAGGCGTATAAGCGTCGCTCCATGATCTGAAAGCGATCGTCACTGAGGGAATCGGTGGTGCCTGCATGATAGACGAACAGTCGCGGAAGATAGAAAAGGCCAGCGAACCACGCAATCACAAAAATGACATGCAGCGCTTTAATCCACAGATACAGCATAGGTGCTCTCGTAACGGCGACTTCAGGATTCTATTCTAGCCATGAGTGACACCCTACGGGCCAATGATCGCATGAGTGTGTGGCGTCGGTTTTGGCCGAGACCGAAAACCTGGCTTGCACTGCTTGCCGGCAGTTTGGCGCTGGTCTCTTTGTTTGGTGCTTTCGAGGCAGGCCAAATTTTGTCGGGCTATGGTGGATTTTTTTCTTCAAAAGAGAGCCTTGAGAACGCCGCTTTAACCGCCAAGTTGCATCAGGTTGAGGCACAGTTGGCGGCTGCGGAAACAGCTCGTATGGTGGATCGCGCGACCTATGCGGAAGTGGAGCGGTCGCAGGCGGATATTCAGGCGCTTTTGGACGAGCAAAGACAAGAACTCAGCTTTTATCGGAGTATTGTCCGTCCGGGTAGTGGTATTTTTGGGGTGCATATTCAGCGGCTGCAGGTGCTGCCGAGTCTTGCGCCGCGCCATTATCGTGTGCGGCTGGTGCTCTCACAGGCGAGTCGCGACAGTAAGCCTGCAACGGCAACAGCTGATTTTGTAGTGATCGGCATGCAAGGCGGGCATTCGGTGAGCTTGCCGTTGGCCAAGATTGGCACAACCAGTCGGGTCCTGAGCTTTGCGTTCCGATATTTCGAGGAAGTAGAGACAGAGATTGAGTTGCCGGTCGATTTTGTCCCGCAGCGCGTGCAGGTAGAGGTGCGTGGCGCGCAACGGGGCGGCCCCGTCAGACAGTCGTTTATGTGGAAGTTAGAGGCCGCCTGATGGCTTAGGCCTTCGGTGCGGGGTTTGGGGGTCGATGGACTCAGTTTTTGACCATCTCGAGGGGTGGGACTACACTGTTGATCCAATGTCCGTAGGATGACGTCATGAACACCGAATTCACCGTGCAAGGCGCTCCTGCCACGGCTCCCTTAGCGCCGCCAACGCCGTTGGTGTTTACCGATTCGGCTGCTCAAAAGGTCGCTCAGCTGATTCAAGAAGAGTCTAATCCGGCGCTCAAGTTGCGCGTGTACGTGCAAGGCGGCGGCTGCTCGGGGTTCCAGTACGGGTTTACCTTCGATGAGGCCGTCGAGGAAGGTGACTTAACTGTTGAAAATCAAGGCGTTACCTTACTCGTCGATCCGATGAGTTTCCAGTATTTGGTCGGCGCCGAGATTGATTACCGAGAGGGATTAGACGGGGCTCAGTTTGTGATCCGCAATCCCAATGCTAAGACGACCTGCGGCTGCGGTTCTTCCTTTTCGTCTTGATGGGCTGCTCGGTTTGATGAGTAGGCCTATGAGGGCGGCTGATTGGCTGCCGGCGTTCTAATGGCGCCTCCCACTAAAGTCCCTGATGTCTTGGCCGCCGTTGATCTCGGTTCCAACAGCTTTCATATGGTGGTCGCGCGTTATTCGCACGGCCAAATCACCATCGTGGATCGGCTACGTGAGAGTGTGCGCTTGGCCTCCGGCCTTGATGAGCATGGCCGTCTCTCCAAAGAAGCCTGTGATCGTGCCTTGGCCAGCCTGTCTCGTTTCGGGCAACGTCTCCAGGAGATGAAAGCGAAGAGCGTGCGGGTGGTCGGTACCAACACGCTGCGCAAGGCTCGTCGTAAAGCGGGCTTTTTGGAGCGCGCGCGCGAAGCGCTCGGTCATCCCATCGAAATCATTTCGGGTATCGAGGAGGCGCGCCTCATTTATTCCGGTGTGACGCACACCATGCCTTCCGAGAGCGGTAAGCGCTTGGTCGTGGATATTGGCGGTGGCAGCACCGAGTGCATTATTGGCGAAGGCTATGAGCCGCGCATGCTGGAAAGTCTGTACATGGGTTGTGTTGCGATGTCGCAGGAACATTTTCCCGATGGGCGCATTTCGGCACGGCGTTTTGCCAAAGCCTTAGTTGCTTGCGAGGTTGAGCTTGAGCCCATCCAAGTGCCTTTCCGCGGTATCGGTTGGGAGCATGCGGTGGGATCGAGCGGCAGTATTCGCGCCATAGCGGATGCCGTGCGCGAAATGAATCCAAGTGCCCAAGCGATTACCACAGAAGCCTTGCAGGAGCTTCGCGAGTGCGTGATTAACGCTGGCAATGTGCGCGCGACAGGCTTGACGGCCATCGGTGATGATCGCTGGCCTGTGTTTGCCGGGGGACTTGCCATTCTGACCGCTATTTTTAACACGCTCGGTGTGGAATCACTCCGAGTGGCGGATGGCGCATTACGCGAAGGCCTGCTGTACGACATGCTCGGCCGATATAACGATGAAGATGCGCGTGAACGCAGTGTGCGCTCCATGATGGCGCGCTTTCATGTCGAAACCACTCAAGCAGAGCGAGTAGCCCAAACCACGGCTGATTTTTTATCGCAAGTGACTGCCGCGTGGCAGTTGGATGATCCGCTCGCTGCGAGCGTGTTGCGGTGGGCTAGCTGTCTTCACGAAATTGGTCTTGATATCTCGCATTCCGGCCACCACAAGCACGCTGCTTACTTAGTTGAGAATGCAGACCTGCCTGGCTTTCCACGCGAAGAGCAGAAGCTGCTGGCGTGCTTGGTGGGCGCTCATCGGCGCAAGGTGGCGCTTGAAGGTGCGGATGAGTTGGTGCCACCGTGGCATCTAAAGGCGCTGCATCTGGTGGTGTTGCTGCGCTTAGCCGTTTTGTTGCATCGGGGTCGGTCACGCGTACCGTTGCCGCCGGTCGTGTTGCGCGCCACTAACCGAGCACTTGAGTTACGTTTTCCGCGCGGTTGGCTTAAAGCGCGGCCACTCAGTCAAGCGGATCTGGAGCAAGAGGTCGAGTTTTTGAAAGGGGCCAACTTTAAGTTGCGCTATCTGTAGCGGCGCCTCAGTACGCGCTACCAATTCGAGTATTTATCGATTAGCGCCTGTTGAGCGGAGAACGGCTGGTCTGTGCCGGGTGTGAGTCGCTGATATTGTCCATTGGCCCCCAGTTCCCAGGCGTTTGTATTGTCAGCAAGCCACGCTTCAAGATCCCCCATGATGCGCGTCTTCAGTCGGTTGCGCTCGATCGGGAAAGCCACTTCTACGCGCCTGAAAAAATTACGGTCCATCCAGTCAGCACTGCCGCACCATAAGTCATGCTGACCATCATTCAAGAAATAGTAGACGCGCGAGTGTTCTAGGAAGCGACCGACGACCGAGCGCACACGGATGTTGTCTGACACGCCAGGCACCTGTGGTGTGAGTGCGCAGATACTTCTGACAATTAAATCAATCTTGACGCCTACTTGCGATGCGCGATAGAGCGCCTGAATAATTTGTGGCTCCACTAAGGCGTTCATCTTAGCCACGATGCGCGCTGGCTTGCCTGCCTTGGCGTGTTCTGCTTCCCGTTCGATACGCTCCACCAGTGACTGATGCAACGTGAAGGGTGACTGTAGTAATTTTTTGAGCTTAGGCGTGCGTGTAAGGCTGGTGAGCTGTAGGCAAAGATAGTGCAGGTCTTCACCAATCGCTGTGTCGCAGGTGAATAAGCCATAATCGGTGTAGCCGCGCGCGGTTCTGGCGTGATAGTTGCCGGTTCCGACGTGACAATAACGGCGCAACTTGCCTTCTTCGCGACGCACCACTACGATCATTTTGGCGTGGGTTTTATAGCCCACCACGCCATACATGACGTGTGCACCGGCTTCCTGTAGGCGGCTAGCCAAGCCGATGTTGGCCTCCTCATCAAAGCGCGCCATCAGTTCAATGATGACCGTGACGTCTTTGCCTTTGCGCGCGGCTTCGACTAAGGCGTCAACAATCGCCGAGTCGGATCCAGACCGGTAGAGCGTTTGCTTGATGGCTAATACATTGGGGTCGCGCGCAGCTTGTCGCACAAAGTCGATGATCGGCGCAAAAGACTGAAACGGGTGATGCAGCAGTAGGTCTTTGTCGCGGATGACCGCAAATAAGTCATTGCTCACCGTGATGCGATTGGGGACGCTCGGAGTAAACGGCGGATATTTAAGATCGGGTCGATCGACTAAGTCATAGACGGCTGCCAATCGATTTAAGTTAACAGGCCCCGGCACTTGATAGAGATCGCCGAGCGACAGTTGGAAATGATCCAACAGGAACTGGCGTAGATCCGCGGGGCAGTCATGCGCGGTTTCCAGGCGCACTTCATCGCCATAACGTCGTTCAGCTAATTCGCCTTCAACCGCGCGTCGTAGATCGTCGACTTCTTCTTCATCGACGAATAGATCACTGTTGCGCGTGACCCTGAATTGCCAACAGCCTTCGACCGTCATACCGTCAAACAGTTTTCCGACGTAGCGCTCAACGATCGTCGATAGGTACACCAGGTTTCGCTCGCCGGGACGGCCGCCGGCATGCACCGGCACATCGATCACGCGTGGTAAGGAGCGCGGCACTTGTAATATGGCCAATTGCGTGTCGCGACCGAAGGCATCGGTGCCTTGTAGTTTGACAATGAAGTTAAGGCTCTTGTTTTGAATGCGCGGGAAGGGCCGTGCAGGGTCTAAGCCCAGTGGCGAGATCACAGGCTCCACTTCGCGCTCAAAGTAACGCTCAAGTGCCTTGGCGTCTTTGGCCGTGATGGTGTGCGGTTGTAATAAGTGAATGCCGGCGTCATGTAGCAGTGGAATGAGTTCGTCGTTGAGCACGCGATATTGATCGGCAATCAGTATGTGCGCACGCTCATTGATGGCGACCAGTTGATCGCTGATGGTGGTGCCATCCGCACCGGGACTTAAGATGCCACGCTCTAGCCGCTCTTTCAGTCCTGCCACCCGAATCTCAAAAAACTCATCCAAGTTCGAGCAACTAATCGCTAGAAACTGCAATCGTTCCAGCAGCGGCACGCTGACATCTTGCGCAAGGTCGAGCACGCGTTGATTAAATGCCAGGAACGACAGCTCACGGTTGTTGTAGTAGGCGGGGGCTTTAAGGTCTATCTCGTCCATACATGCTCTATTCGATCGGTGTGCCACAGGGCTTTGGGTAAGTTACACCGGAATCCGCGAAAGCCATATGACAGTCCCGATAGAAGCGCTTACTGGGTCGCAACGGTAACCCGTTGACCCGACCTTGGCGGTTGTTTCGATCGAGGCTCTACCGTTCCTTCGACGGGTCTCGGGCGGGTCTCGGGTGGCCCCAACGGTGGCTACCCAACAGTGCCATTTGCGCTCGCGGCGTGCGCCCCCTACATTGGGGGGGTCTATGACAGGGTGGAGAAGGGCATGCTGAGTGCTGCTGAGCAGATGGTGGAGTTGCGGCGCGGTGCACAGGAAATCCTCCTAGAGGCCGATCTGGTCCGTAAATTGGGTCGAGGTAAGCCTTTGGTGGTGAAGGCGGGCTTTGATCCTACGGCCCCTGATTTGCACCTAGGTCACACCGTTTTAATCAATAAAATGCGGCAATTCCAGGTGTTAGGCCACGACGTGGTCTTTCTGATCGGTGACTTCACCGGGATGATTGGCGACCCGACCGGCAAAAATGCCACGCGCCCCCGGCTGACCCCCGAGGAAGTCGCCGCCAATGCCAAAACCTACCAGACCCAGATTTTTAAAATTCTGGATCCAAAGCGCACCCGCATTGATTTTAATTCGCGCTGGATGAATGAATTGGGGGCGGGCGGCCTGATTCGCTTGGCGTCGCAGTACACCGTCGCGCGCATTCTGGAGCGCGACGATTTTTCCAAGCGATATAAGGGCGGACAACCGATCGCGATTCATGAATTTTTATATCCACTGGTGCAAGGCTATGACTCGGTGGCTCTAAAGGCCGACGTTGAATTAGGCGGCACGGATCAGAAATTTAATCTATTGGTTGGCCGCACACTACAAGAGACCGCGGGCCAAGAGCCGCAAGTAGTGCTTACCATGCCGTTGCTAGAAGGTTTGGACGGCGTGCAGAAAATGTCGAAATCTCTAGGGAATTACATCGGCATTGCTGATTTGCCCGACGACATGTTTGGTAAGTTGATGTCCATTAGTGACACCTTAATGTGGCGTTACTTTGAGTTACTGTCCTTTCGTCCGCTGATGGAGATAGAGACGCTGAAGCGAATGATGAGCGAGGGCCGCAACCCGCGCGACATCAAATTTGAATTGGGCGTTGAGTTGGTGGATCGCTTTCATGGGGCGGGTTCTGGCGCGCGTGCGCGCGATGAATTCATCGCGCGCTTTAGTGAAGGGGCGGTACCGACCGATGTCCCTGAGCGGGTCATTGAAATCGACCCTGCCGGTGCCAAAGTGGGCCTGATTCTTAAGGAGGCGCAATTGGCCGCCAGCGCCTCGGCCGCCAACCGTTTAATCGACCAGGGCGGCGTTCGGGTCAATGGGGAGCGCCTCGGCAGTCGAGAGGTTACCTTGCAGCCGGGCGGACCCTATCTGCTCCAGGTCGGAAAAAGAGCGTTTGCTGCGGTCATGCTCATTGCAAAAACCTCTATTTAAATAGTGTAAAAAGCCTCTGGCCTAAATTGGTCGTTGACATCGGAAAGTGCAGGACTATACTGCGCGGCCCTTCACTGAGCCGCCGAGCTTCAGGGGTAGGCGCCAGACCTTCGCCGCAGGACAAAAACCTGCGCCGA
>CAIYVA010000146.1 GCA_903929455.1 uncultured Pseudomonadota bacterium
AGCCATACACATCGCACACGGCTCCAACGTCACATAGAGCGTAGCACCCGCCAGTCGGTAACTTTGTTGAGCCACACCGGCTCGCCTAAGGGCTACCATCTCTGCATGCGCGCTTGGATCATGCGTTAACACCGGTTGGTTAAAACCTTCCGCGATCACCTGCTGGTTCAGTACGATGAGCGCTCCCACAGGCACCTCACCGCTACGCTCAGCGTCAGCCGCAAGCACCAGTGCTCGCCGCATGTAATCGACGTCGTTAAAGCTGTTAACCATCTGAGTCTGCACCGTCAACACCACGTGGCGCCTGGGGAGCGCCATCCAAGATATCGTAGTAATCCGATTTATCAGCAACAAATATGTGTCGATCAATGGATAGCCCTGTGGGCGCATCCAGCGTACCGGCCATCACCTCCATCACCCGCACTGTCGCACCCGTCTCACGCCAAAACAGGTTGCCGCCACAACGATTACAAAATGCACGCTCAGCAGTGTCTGAGGATCGATACCACGTGAGAGTACTCGCCTCTAACAGCTGTATATCGGCCGCCAACGCCTGCGTGGCAGCAACGACATGACCGCTGGTTTTTCGGCATTGCGAGCAATGGCAGACGGTGACGGAGCTCAAGGGGCCAGTGATCTCGTAGCGAACGCCACCACACAAGCAACTACCGCGCTTCACGGGCAAGGGGGTAGACGGCATCAGTGCACTCCCGTCAAATACAATCCATATCAGCGGCTTTAGATCTCTAGATTATCAATGAGACGCGTCGTGCCAAGCGTTGCGGCCGCGAGCACCACCAGCGGCTCATCGGCCGCCGCCGCCATCAGATCAGAACGGCGCCTGATCGCCACATAATCAGGCTTAAAGCCCAAACCTACCAAGGTCGCAATGGCATGCGCCTCGATCTCACGCCGATCCGCTGATCGCGTACGGACCGCTACTGCAATCTCTTGCAACAAACCATGTAGTTGCGCCGCCTCGACGCGTTCAGATTCACTTAAATACGAATTTCGCGACGACAAGGCAAGGCCGCTCTGATCGCGAACGGTATCAACGGCGATGATGTCCACCGGCAAAGCCATCTGTCGCACCATGGCGCGAACCAGTAGCAACTGTTGGTAATCTTTCTTACCAAACACCGCCTTGGCAGGTGTCACGATGCTTAGCAGCTTCAGCACCACCGTGCACACACCGGTAAAAAAATCTGGCCGAGTCGATCCTTCCAAAATAGTGGCTAGCTCACTGGGCGGCTGCACTTTAAAACCTTGCGGTTCCGGATAGAGCTCCTGCTCGCTTGGCGCGAACAAGAAGTCACAACCCGCGGCTGACAGCAGTTGCGCGTCTTGCTCCAATGAGCGCGGATAACGACTAAAGTCTTCAGCCGGTGCAAACTGCAAGCGATTCACAAAAACGCTAGCGACCACGGGGCCACCTGCGCTGACCGCCGCTTTAACCAATGACGCGTGACCCTCATGCAGGCCACCCATGGTTGGCACGAACACGACGTCACGCTGACCAGCCAGCGCCGCCCTCAACGCGGCGATGTGATGAATAACTTGCACGCTAACCTCAGTCAGTAGCCATGCAACGAATCGTCTGGAAAATGACCGCTTTTGACGTCTTTGACATAGCTTTGAACGGCGCCACGGATATCGGTTTGCCCTTGCATGAAATTTCTCACAAAGCGAGGCTGCCGACCACCAGACACATTCAACATGTCATGCAACACCAACACCTGGCCACTGCAGCCAGAACCAGCGCCGATGCCGATCACCGGAATCGAGAGGGCTGCCGTCAATGTGCGTGCAACCGCTGAGGGCAGCAATTCGAGTACCAGCATGGCAGCACCCGCTGCCTCAAGCGCACCTGCATCCGCATGCAAAGCCTCTACCGCGGCGGTATCACGACCTTGCACACGGTAGCCCCCCAACGAAAAAACAGACTGAGGCGTAAAGCCCAAGTGCCCACAGACGGGGATTCCCCGCTCCACCAGAGCACGCACCAAGGGCGCTACCCAAGAGCCACCCTCTAGCTTGACCATATGAGCACCCGCCTTCATCAGCAGCGTCGCATTCTCGACTGCTTGATCAATCGAGCCTTGGTAACTGCCGAAAGGCATATCCGCGATGATCCACGCCGCGCGCGCCGCGCGCGCAACGCATTCCGTGTGATACACCGACTGCGCCATCGTCACCGGTAGCGTGGTGGCATGTCCTTGCACGACCATCCCTAAGGAATCGCCGACCAACAGGACATCGACGCCTGCTTCATCGAGCAACGCGGCAAAGGCCGCGTCATAGCAGGTCAGCATCGATATCTTCTCGCCGAGCGCGTGCATCTGTTTCAAACGATGCAGCGTCATAGCATGACGTTCAGGCATACGCAGACTTCTGAGCTAGGCAGTTAACGGGGCGCAGATTGTATCTCACCGAATACCGACTGGGACTTATATCGTTGATTTGCTTAGTGTTTTGTGAGTACTTGCTGAGCGTCTGGACTGCATCACTATATAAAACAAAGACTTACAAGAGATCCCGTGATGCGCCACTGCTGATCGCCGACCATCCGCACGACACGCTAAGGCACGCATAGCCTATAGTCCGCGCGCCAGTCGGTCAGGCACCGTCCTCGAACGACAGTCACCTCACACGCGAGACACACTTGGTTTACATTTTTTTCTACTGGATCGCCCCGACACCGAAGCACTGCGACTGACGGTGCGCTCTTCGCATCGCATGTACTTAGAGACAGTTGCGGATCACATTGCATTTGCAGGTCCCCTGCTCGACGAGAAAGGCACGATGATCGGTAGCCTTTTAGCCATCGACTTCCCTTCTGAGGTCGCCGCTCGCGCTTGGATCAGTCAGGAACCATTCACGCAGGCAGGTCTATATGCCAGCGTCCAAATACACGCCTTTGAAAATAGATGGCCCCAAAAGACTGGCTTCCCAAGTGCCTGACGTGTGCGACTGTGGAACGCCGCCCTATCACCAGCCCAGGTATTGATCCAAGTAGTCAATGGTCGCATTGACATCACCCAAACCGGCCACACCACCCGGAACATCATGGGCATAGGGAATGCCCAACATGGTATGCACGAAGCGACGCCCCGGCACTGAAACGCCGGTCGCGCCAATACGCCCGAGCAAATAGCCTTCGCTTTTTAATTCGGTCAATGCCTTCAATAGGCCTTGCAGAAGAACCATCGAGATCCCTTTACTCTGGTAGTCCGGTCGAACCACCATAGAAGCGATATAGATATCGACCGGCTCAGATTGGCTCCAAGCAGCAATCGATTCCTCGGTCAGCAACAAGTCAAATACCGTCTCACGCGTGGCTAAAAATTGGCCAAAAGCAGCCGTGGTCAGCGGAATATATTCCAAGTAGCCGACCAACACGCCTGCATGATGAGCAAGCACTCGTGATCTTGGATTTTTCTTAATCTGCGGGTTTTCCCACTCCGCCGTACTCTGGTACTTCTCGTCATACACCAGCCGATCAAGCGCTCGACACTGCTCGATGAGCACTGGATTAAAGTGTTTAAGAATCTCGATGTGCGCCTCATCAGCCATAGAATTGCCCATTAACAAAGTGGAGACATTGCGAACTGACGATCCACACACGCGGTCGCAAGAATACCCAAATCTCGTCTGTTCACACTGCGTATGCTACAACCTTCGCCGCAAGCCTCGCCCATGAATAATCGACCGACAGACGCCACATCTGAACATCCTCGCCAGTCACCTTCCCAAGGTCTGGACAAAGAGGAGGCGCTGTTGCGACTACTAAAAAGTCACTGGCGATATTTACACAATGAAACGACCGCCCCGCAACTGACCAGCGCCGATCGCAATTTACACTCAGAGGGACAGTTCCCATTTGCAGCCATACTCGGATGCTCAGACGCTCGGGTGTCCCCTGAACTGCTATTCGATCAGGGCCAGGGCGATCTGTTTGTGGTTCGAGTAGCCGGCAATATCGTGGGCTCGGGAGAACTCGCCAGCATCGAATACGCGGTAGAGCACCTAGGCGTACGTCTGATCATGGTACTTGGTCACGACCAGTGTGGTGCGGTTCAAGCCGCCACTGAAAACTCGGACATCCATGGACCAATCGGCTACCTAGTGCGCGAAATCGCTCCCGCCATTGCGCATGCCCGAACACTGTCGGGCAACTTACTGAACAACGCCATCGACGCAAATATCCACAACTCAGTCAACCAACTCATAGAAGGCAGCAAGGCATTGGCCAACCGCATCGCGGATGGGGATGTGCGCATCATAGGCGTCCGCTACTCTTTAAAAACAGGTGACGCTGAAATTCTGCACACCCGTGGGTGATGCGCTAACGCGACCATCCACACCCGTATCTACCCATGGCGTCACCAGGCAACGGGAAGTTGTTTAGGGCCGCGCAGAATAGCCCCATGCGGCAGCGCGATCGATGCATCCACCAAGTGCAAATCAGGTAGACGAGAGAGCAACACATCGAGCACAACCGCTAACTGAAATCGCGCGAGGTGCATCCCCGGACAGAGTCGTGGACCCGGACCGAAACTCAACAGCTTTCGACCGGTATCTCGTTCCATCTGATACTGATGGGGATCAGAGAAAACCGCCGGATCGCGATTCGCCGCCGCAATGCCGAACAAGCAGAAGGTGGCCGGCGGAATCGTCACGCCATAAAACTCGACAAGATGTGGTGCCGAGATCCGCGGCAACACAGCCACCGGCGACTCCCAGCGCAACAACTCCTCGATGGCATTAACACGCATTGACGGTTCGTCCCGCACGCGCGCCCAACGCTCCGGTTCACTGAGTAAGGCATACAGCAAATTACCCAGCGCATCCGTAGTCGTTGAAGCGCCAGCGCTAAACAGCAAGCGAATGTGCGATAAAATTTCCTCATCAGTCAACTGATGACCATCCGCATCAGCAGCGATCAGCGCTGAAATCACATCATCGCGCGACTCACGTCGACGCTCGGCAATGATCGGCAGCAAATACGCGTTCATGTGCGCGGCGCAGCGCCGCGAGTGCTCTGGATCTCGCGGGAACTCCAAAAAACCAACCGCCCAGTCGCGGAATTGCTCTTCGCCAGTGGTGGGAATACCCAGCATGCGACTGATCACCAAAAAGGCCACACGGTGCGTAAATGCGGCCGCAAGGTCGGTAGCGCGCACCGCCCCCAGTCGGTCAAGTAATTGGTGCGCAATAGCCGCTAACCCCTCACGCTCCATAGCTTCAACGGCACGCGATCGAAAAGCGGGGGTTGCCAGACGTCGATAGAGGCGATGTTGCTCACCCTCTAACGTCTGAAACGTGACGCCTTGTACCGGCTCGATCGTGATCCGATAAGCATCGGCCGGTGGAAAGGTATCGTTATCACGAAAAGCATCCGCTAACGCTTGGTGCCCGCTAATCAACATGGCTGCGCGGCCACCGAAAAGCACGGGGGCAATAGGCGCTTCAGCCCGGAGCCCATCCAATGCGTGATGCAAAGCCATTCCGGGTAGCGTTTCCACTGCAAAGTCAATCGCCATAGACCCTCCCCTTCTCCACATAGGCCGGAGCGACACCACCAGAGACGTAAGCTAACTCCGATCAAACGCCACATTGTGTCCGGAGTCAATCCAGGGAGCGGCATCGCCTATCCTCCGTGATCACGCGTGGGCGACATGCCTACCATTAGCAACGATCACAGCGAACTCGGGTGCCATGGCCCCAACCACCTCCGACGAGTGCGCGACCGCAAGCGCGAGTCGCTTTTTTTATTTCCTCAGGTGTACTCTGTAAGCGGTCGCACCCTTCAATCTTGTCAGGTTATGCGTCATGAGTCATCGCGCCAATACCACTGCCTATCTTCTGGTCCTCGTGCCGCTTCTCATGGCCATACCGACAGTCGCGCAGGCGGATCTAGCCAGTGAAGACACACCGACGGTGACCCCCTATCGACCAACCGTCTCTACGCCAGCGGCTTTATCAGCGCCTGGTTGGCTAGAGATCGAAGGCGGTTGGATTACCAGTGGTTCGGGTGCTGACAAACGTCAATCTACCCCCTATTCACTTAAACTCGCGTTGTCGCCCGACTGGGGTATCCGCATCGATGGCGAGGCAGCCGTGGCGGCGATCACAACTGACGGCCGGACACAGCTTGGCGCAGGCGACACGTCGTTCACCCTTAAACGCCGCTTCAGCATCACTGATCACTCAGCCTTCGGCTTGGAAGCCCAGGTAGGCGCTGCCACTGCAAAGCCACTTTTCCAGACAGGCAGCGGGCACACGGATTACACGATGAATGGCATCTTTAGTAGCGACCTGAGTGACGCCGATCACCTCGATCTCAACTACGCAGTCACGCGCTTTGGCGCTGCTGCACTGACCGAGAGTCACGAACAGAGCCGGTGGGCCGCCGCCTTATCACACTCGATCACCGGTCCTTGGGGAATGTCCGGCGAGTTATCAGGCACGAGACAACTGGGTGCTAATCAAACGCGTCAATTTCTAATGGCCGCCAGTTACAGCCCTTCGCGCACCGTGGCCTGGGACTTTGGACTTGCGCGGGGTTTAAGCACAACATCACCACATTGGTCTGTGTTTGCTGGACTGACGATGTTGACAGTCAAGTTGCTCTAACTAGATGCGTCCAGTCGACTCAACTCATCCGAGGCTCTGCCACAGGATAATAGCCGACCAATAGTTGCATTAATGCTATATAGCATTTATGCTACAATCATGAGTCGTCAGACAGAAGTGCCCGTATACAATAGGGTCGAAGCCATTCGATCGGCGCAAGGCCTGTCCCGTCAACAACTAGCCGATGCGGTAGGCGTTCATTACCAAACGATTGGCTACCTTGAGCGCGGTGAGTACAGTCCCAGTCTCTCGCTCGCACTCCGCATCTCAGCTACTTTAGACGCTGATATCCAGAATATTTTCTCTATCAAACCTTTCAGAAAAGGCCTGTAACATGACACGCAATAGAAACAATAAGTTCTACTGGTTCGAAGGCGTCACACGCAACGAAGTCATCAAGAGCTTGAATGACACAACTCCAAGTCATTTACGCAGCCAGGCTACCCGGCGAAAACTCGTCATTGGCGCGAGCAGCATTCTCCTTGCATTAGCTCTGCCGGGTCTGCTCACTGCGTACATGTCTGCAACACACTTCGCTTGGCTAGCCTCGTATCTAGAGTTTGCATTGATGTTAAGTTCCGGTGTCGCCTATCTAAGCCTGCGAAAATCAGTCCGTCATATCTCCGATGCCCCCAACGAACTGCTTGACGAGCGACAAGTCGCGGTGCGTGATGCCGCCTACACAGCAGCCTATCGACTCCTGGCGTCCCTGAGTGTTATCTATTTCTGTGTAGGCACTGCAATCGCAAAAAAAAGCGATCTCATGTTAACGAATGTGCCTTCAGGTCTAATGGCCTCTTATCTCATGTGCATGGCGTCTTTGCCGGCAATGGTACTTGCCTGGACACTGCCGTCAGAAGATCACGAATGAAGGCGAGCACTTTGCTAGTATTGCTTATGAATCCGTCAACTTATCAGCTGATTTTTGAATCTGATTTGACAGTTGATCGATAAGCTTTTAAGACCTCTTTTTCTGATCAGCTCACCTGAGCTCAACCGCGTCGTACTTATTTGGAAACTCTGTAGTTAGGAGACATAGTCAATGGACGTACAAGCAGCGACAAACGCTTACATTGATGCGATGGGGCCTGAGCGTCTTGCACGCGCCATCGCCTACACGACAGGAAATCACTGGATTCTACTAGCCGCTCTCGTCGTTTCTATTATCACGGCGTATCTGGTTGCCCGAAGCAACGTGTTGACACACCGGTGGGTGAAGCACGACGGAAAACCCAATCGCACAGCGGCGACGAGCGCTGCCGCATTCCTAGTCCTCTCCGCATTAATCACCTTGCCATGGACGCTGTATACGGATTGGTTTCGTCAACACACCTATCAACGATCAAGCCAACCACTCGGCGACTTCTTGGGCCAATGGGCCTTGAGCACTGCCGTCTCTGCTTTAATTGGCGCCATCATGCTGATGGTGATCTATCTCGCTCTGCGTCGCGCAGGTGCACGCTGGTGGCTCTGGGCAACCGGCATAGTCGCGGTCGGCATGACTCTGCTGATGTTAGCCGCGCCGGTTGTCATTGAACCCTTATTTAACAAGTATCAACCGTTGCCTGACGGCGCGGTGCGAGATGCGCTGTTACCCATGAGCACCGACGCTGGCGTCCCCTCAGATCGCATATTTGTGTACGACGGATCGCGCCAATCCAATAACTTTACCGCCAATGCCGGCGGCGTCGGCTCAACGGCACGAATCGCGATTTCAGACGTCGCCTTCAAAGGCGCGACCCTTGACGAGGTGCGGGCTGTCACTGGACATGAGATTGGTCACTATGTTCTCAAGCATTCCCAGTGGGGCATCTTGCTAGTCAGCCTGCTTTCCCTCGTTTCTTTTTTCAGCGCGGGCCGACTCTATCCGACCGTCGCACGCCTTCTGAGCGTATCAGCGCCGATGACTGATCCGGCCGGACTGCCGGCTTTGATCACGACGATATCGCTGGTATCTTTCGTCGCGACACCTTTCCTCAACACCATGTCGCGTCACTTTGAGTCTCAAGCTGATCGCTACTCTTTAGAGCATGTCGGTGAAGCAGATGGGCTCGCCACTGCGCTGGTCAAGACCGCGGATTACCGCAATCCACGCCCAGGTTTGATTGAAGAGACTATTTTTTATGATCACCCATCTGTCGAGCGTCGCATTCGCAATGCCATGCAATGGAAATCAATCAATACAGTGACAACTGCCCCCGCGTTAAGCGCACCGGCGCCGAGTCATGCGGAATCTAATTAACACGGGGCTACCCAATCGAAAGATACTCGCCACTGCTGTATTGCAGTGGCGTAGAACACCATATCAATGCGATGCATACACGCTACGCCAGCGTGTCTCTCGCTTTACTCATTAGATCTGCTTCATGACTGATCCGCACTCCAACGCGTCACCGGACGAAACCCTGCAGTGGCAAAGCGATCTAAAAAGATTGAGTAATTGCCCAGATCGCTTGCATTCTTGGCTCAGCGAAACAGGATTATTAACGGCCCGCTTGGCACAACTGGCCAATCGCAAGCTTCGCGTTGAAGTGATCAATCAAGAAGCCTGCTTGTTAGACCATGAAATCGCGCGTGGATTCGCCTGCGAATCTCTGAACGCGATCGCACGCCGAGTTCGCTTGAAGGATAATAACGAGGACTGGGTGATTGCCGAAACACTCATTCCGCTCGCACTGTGGCATTCGACTCAGTGGCTAAACCAACTGGGCACTCAACCTTTAGGGGAGGCTTTAGTAAAGACCGGCGTGACTGAATTAAGCGATCTTGAATTTGCGGAAGTGAGTGCGCAGTCACGACTTGGAAAACTCGCCTGTATGAAGCCAACGCAACTGCTATTTGCGCGACGTCGATGGCATCAGATCAATGAGTCGCGCATTTTAATTCAGGAAATTTTCCTGCCGGCATTGACGGCGAAAATTTTACAATAGCCACGGAATGGGGCAGCACTGTATCGGCGGGACTACAGGCGTCATCTCACCAATACAGCTTAATTTTTTGCCTATCTGGGTCGTCACTCAGCCGAATTCGAATGAAGTCACGCCAAAGACCTTCGAGTGTGCATTTAATGGCGCCTGCCCGTACGCCATGCGGGCACAGGCAAAAGTTGGTGTCCACCCCAGTGTTGTCGCGATCTCCACTGCCGCACCATTCAACTCAGGTACATCGATCTGTATCTGCTCACCTGGACACTGAGCGATCAACTCATGAACAAGAGCGCGCGCAACCACCGCGTCGTCAGCAAATACCGGCCCAAGCTTGTAGCCTACCTGACAGGGCCGAAGCACAGCGTATCCCACTAAGGCTGCATCACCATGTTCCGACCCCCGCAGCGCGGCGCACGTTTTGATTCCCTTGGCAGCAGTCCAGCGCCGCAAGAAATCGCCCCGCGACACACCAAAGATGCTCTCATCGAAGCTGCTTAGACGATCAAAAGGCACGTCGCTAACCGGAACCAAACGCAGCGCCGACGGGCGCGTTTCGGCAGCTGGCGTCGATGGCGCGACCCCTTCATAGCGGACATCGCGATATAGGTAATGGAATCCACCGGCAGCGTAAAAGGGCGCCATGTCCAACACACCGTCCATGCCGATCCACGCAGTGGGCTGTAGCCTTGCACGCAGCCGTCTTAAGCGCTCGTGCCAAAGCACACGCCCCAGCCCACGGCGTCGGTGGTCCGACCGCATGATGAACAAACCCATAAATCCAGCCTGCCCGCCGTACGATAAAATGGCGCCCCCACCCACCAATTCATCTACGTCACCCGCGTCCTCAGGCCGACGCCGCAACGCAATAAAGGCGTCTGGATCATAGCCCCAAGCCACCTCTAAGTCGGCTGTGCCTGGATTCCAACCTTCGGCCGCGGCCCAACTCATCAGAAGCGACGCCTCCTCACGAGTCATCTGGTCAATGTAATACTCTGGCGGCAAGCAGTCTTTCGTTGAACGCATACTGGCCCTCCCTGAAAGCGCACCGGACATATCACCCGATGCCATTACTGCGTTAACAGTCATAATCGCTATCTATTGCGCATCGCTAAGCAAGGTCATCAAACTGAGTGTCCACTTCCTCGCCGCTTAAGCCAACAAATGGCAATTTTTTGGCGAGAAAACGCTCACGCGCTTGTGCCTGCGATAAGGCGACATTTAGAGCACTATTAAGTTCATAAGCACGCTCATCGTATCCTGCATCACGCATCGCATTGCTGAAGGCTTCAACGTGCGCACCGCCCGCCTGATAGACGCCTGGCGCGAACTCCGGATCAATATCTAAGTTGTCGGGCTCTTCGTATGACCGCTGGCACCCAGCAACATCTGTCGCGTGATAATTACGGCAGGACTGGGGACGGGCCGCATAAACAACGCACTGGCCCTGGCTAAGGAGTGGACACTTGAGGTTTAACGTGGCGCGTTCGCTTTCCGCCAGCAGACCAATCACCCTGCTATTTTCCCTGACCTCCGCATACACCCGCTCCTGCTCATCAGTTGACAGCGACTGACTTACAAAATCGAGAATTCTGAACACCTCGGCGGGACGCACATCCACCGTAAAATGGCAGCACCAAGTGCATCCGGATCGACAAGCCAGCGTGTTGACGTCAGGGGCGGATGCAATCTGCTCATCGTGGCGGCGCGCAGACCCCTCAAGGGCTGGCAGTGGCCCGAGGCGCCCAATATCTTCGCGTGCGCGACCGTATTCCTGCGCCAAAATCTGGCGAACCAGAGCAATATCAAGGGTGAACTCCATAACGTTATCTTAAACGAAATTCGCTAACCGCATGGCGCACGATATACTTTGAAGCATGAGCGACCTCCGCATACTCTCGATCATCCCGCCGATGACTCAGCTCAACACGCCGTACCCGTCGACGGCGTACCTAACGGGTTTTCTACATGCCCGTGGATATCAGGCTTGGCAAGCTGATCTCTCGATTGGCTTGGCCCACAAACTCCTCTCGATATCAGGCCTGCAGGCCGTGCTGGAGGAGGTGAACAAACTCCCCCCTAAGAGACACACTCCCTGCATCACTTTCTTTATAAAACATGCTGCCGCCTACAGCAAAACCATTAAGCCTACGATTACATTCTTACAGGGAAAAGACCCCACCCTGGCTCACCGGATCGCATCACGTCGCTTCCTCCCAGAAGGGCCCCGCTTTTCTGCGCTCGAGCAATACGACACGGGCCATGACGGCGGTCAGGACGCACTCGACTGGGCATTTGGGTCGCTCGGCATCATCGATTACGCAAAACATGTTGCGACGCTTTATTTAAACGACATCGCAGACGTCATTCGCGACGGTATCGACTCGCGCTTTGAGTTCGTGCGCTATGCAGAAGCACTCGCAGCAAGCCAACCCACTTTTGATCAACTGGATACCGCTCTACATACGCCGCCCAACATTCTCGATGACTTTTTACATGCACTGACCGCCGAAACATTAGCGACGCATCAGCCCAATGTAGTGCTCATCACTGCACCCTTCCCAGGAAATGTCTACGGTGCATTTCGTATCGCGCAAAGCATTAAAGCCATAGACCGAACAGTGATTACGGCACTAGGGGGCGGATACTGCAACACAGAGTTGCGCAGCCTTAACGAGCCACGCGTGTTCAATTACTTTGACTTCATCACACTCGATGCCGGAGAGCGGCCGTTACTTGCACTACTGGAACATTTACAAGACAAACGCCCGGTCAGTCAGTTAGTGCGCACCTACACGCGAACGCACCACTACATCGACTTCCAAGAGTTGGATATCCCCTTATCAGAGACAGGCACACCGACCTACGCGGGTTTGCCGCTAACCGACTATCTCTCTTTGCTCGATATGCTCAACCCAATGCACCGCTTATGGTCAGACGGTCGCTGGAATAAAATCACAGTGGCACACGGGTGCTACTGGAAGAAATGCAGCTTCTGCGACGTGAGTCTTGACTACATTTCACGCTATGACGTCGCGAATACCGATATCGTCATCCAACGAATAGAATCACTGGTGCGTGAGACCGGGCAAACAGGATTCCACTTGGTTGACGAAGCAGCGCCGCCCAAAGCCCTCAAGTCGCTTGCTAATGCGCTTATTCAACGCGACCTTAATATCTCGTGGTGGGGCAACATACGGTTCGAGAAGTCCTTCAAGGCGAACCTTTGCCAACGCCTCGCAGAAAGTGGCTGCATCGCAGTCACTGGCGGATTGGAAGTTGCATCAGATCGCCTGCTGAGCCTTATGGAAAAGGGCGTGTCGATTGATCAAGTCGCACGGGTCACGCGGGATTTCTCTGATGCAGGTATCCTAGTGCATGCTTATTTAATGTACGGATTCCCTACGCAAACTGCGCAGGAGACCATTGACTCGCTAGAATATGTGCGCCAATTGTTCGCAGCCGGCTGCATACAGTCTGGATTTTTCCATCGTTTTACTTGCACTACACACTCGCCGGTCGGCAAAAACCCACAAAAATACGGCGTCACATTGACGCAGCCTGTCATCGCATCATTTGCCAACAATGATATTCATTTCACGGACAACTCCGGAGTGAACCACGACCAGTACGGCGCAGGTCTAAAGAAAGCGCTATTCAACTACATGCACGGCATCGGCCTAGAACTCGATGTGCGTGAGTGGTTTGAGCTACCTTCCACCGAGCCAACAGGTAGCAAGCAGCGTCGGCGCAAACCCACCTCCTCCGCGCCAGCCACCACCGTATCGCCCGATCGAATTGAGCGGGCTCTCGCCCAACGTTAAGCGTTAGCTGCGCCCCGGGCAGCACGCCAAGACAACTGTTAAACACAGAATCACTGTAGACGTCGTACGAACATGCGCGCAGACTCGTCATCGATCACGCAACATAACCGTCGCTGGCGACCGAAAGGCCTTATCAGATGCTGATAATGTCTAAATACTGCCTTGCAAGGGAGTAATGATGAAGAAGGAACAAAGTGTCATACGGACCCAATTAATGCGCTTCGGTATGTTGGTGGCCGTCAAGCGCTTCCTATGGGCTTTATTCTCAACGCATGTAGCACCCCCCACTCAGACAGACTCTGCTTACTTTGCCAAACAGTTTGCTAAGAATAAGAACATAAAGTCACTTGTATTTGACGAGGGACTGGTCCGAGGGAATTTTAGAGACGTGAGTTACGTCATGAAAATTCGGCCCCGAAACCTACTGGAAACCCACATTTACACGGATGGACTGTGGGAGCCGCAAATAGTTGGCCTGATATCCTCGTACTTAAAGAACGGCGGGATCGCAATCGATATCGGCGCTAACATCGGAGCCACTTCAATTCCATTGGCGAAGTATCACACCAACGCCGAATTTTATTTATTCGAGCCACATCCTGGTGTGTTTGCAGACTTATCCACAAACGTCGCTTATAACAAGTTAGAAAATGTGAAAATATTCAACAGCGCAATTAGCAACTCGGAGACCAAGTGTTTGCCTTTTTATGCACAAAAAAACGCCAGAAATTTCGGCCTGTCAAGTTTCAAAAAAAATCCTGATATAGAAGAACACGACGTAATTAATGTGGAGTGCGTAGCCATCGACCACGAATTCAGAAACTGCAGCGACTCAGTCAAAGTAATTAAAATAGACACCCAAGGCACTGAATTACAGGTTCTACTTTCAGCCGAGGCGGTCATACGAAAGCACAGGCCAGCGATATTTTTTGAATTTGAAAGCGAGTATTTCGAGACAAGAGACGACGAATCTGTAACCAAGACAGGCTTGCTCGAGCTCTTCAAGCGCCTTGATTACCATTTATATTTAGTTACTAAAGACTCTAACTATTTGGCCAAGGTAAGCTTAG
>CAIYVA010000147.1 GCA_903929455.1 uncultured Pseudomonadota bacterium
ACCTCGGCGGCGCGACGCAGAATGGTTTCCTGCTCAGGTGTCGCGCGCAGGCCGAGCCGGGCCGAACGAGCGGTAGTCGTGGCAGTCATGGCAAACTCCTTTCAGATGTACAGTAGGCTCAATGTTAGTACAAATGACGCATTTTTGCCAGAAGGCGCTTTTCCAGCGGGCGCAACTCCCGAACCTTGGGAGGGCGACTGGTTACCCGTCGGCAGCATCAAACCGGGCGAAAATGGCGGCCATTTCAGTCCGAAAAATGTTCGCAAGACCGGCCGTTTGTTCTAAATCTGGGACTACAAGCTTGCGGACGGACTCGGTGTTAGGAGCGGACGCCGTTTCGGTTCCGCTGACCGACCTGCTTTAACTGGTCCAGTTTTCTAAGAGCCCGTCCAAGGGTCAGGTTCAGTATTCGGCGTATTGTCTTGGCCCTGGGGCAACCCCATCATGTTTAATCGGGCTGATATACCCAATACAGGTAACCAACAGTTATACCGACTCGGGTGACATGCTGATGTCCCTCTCGTCGATCGCTTTATCGTAGTCGTCTTCTCACTTGGTGCTTGATAGCCAAAATCGTTTAAGACATCGAGCATAGCCTCGAATCGTGGGACCTATTCGATCTCCCCGACTTTGGTGGGCGAGTCGGTGCGCGTCTATGGTAAGACCTTTGACCACTGCACAACCAACCTAACCAGCGCTGTCGCCAAACATCTGTCTGATTGCCGCTTCTGGAGCTTTAATGGAATCCCTGTTCGTTTCAATGGGCGTGGTCGCCTTAGCCGAGATCGGCGATAAGACCCAGCTTCTCGCTTTCATCCTAGCGGCACGCTTCAAAAAGCCTGTGCCTATCACCTTGGGCATTCTGACGGCAACGATCGCGAACCACGGCTTGGCCGGTGCGCTCGGTACTTGGATCACTAGCTCGGTCAGCCCCGCGATTCTGCGTTGGGTGCTCGGCGCGTCCTTCATTGGCATGGCGATCTGGACGATGATCCCCGACAAAATTGAGGAAAAAGAGACGCAGGTCGCCACGCGCTTCGGCGTTTTCGGGGCCACGCTGATCACCTTTTTCTTGGCTGAGATGGGCGACAAGACGCAGATCGCGACCGTCGCGCTGGCCGCCCACTACGCGTCACCTTTAATGGTTGTGATCGGCACTACGCTTGGCATGTTGATCGCAGACGTACCTGCTGTCTTCGTCGGTGACAAGTTGGCATCAAAGATCCCCATGAAGCTGGTTCACTCGATGGCGTCGGGCATCTTTGCAGTGCTGGGCGTCGCAACCCTGCTTGGCGCAGGCTCCAAGTTCGGATTCTGATGACGATGGCGCGGCCATTTCCGCCAAATCATTCGATCGCTCACGTTGCTCTGACGTAGACGACCAAGAAGACACCGAACAACGACCTCACGCAAAAAAATAGATCGAGGGAGTCTGTGTTGGTGGGACCGCCGCACAGCCATCCGCCACTCGACGGCATACGATGACAATGCTTTGGAAAAAATACCAAGATAATGCCGTAGCGGATGAGCAGCCGGCTAGACGAACGAGCAGAGGGCAAGCCACAATGGGCACTAGAAAACACCAGCGCGATCTGCCCCTCGCCCCCCGTCAACCCCTACGCCCCCGTACACCCAGCCGGAGCCTCCATGCCATATCAGCCCTCTGCGATTGCCATCCGGTGCGTGACCTTACTGCTTGTCTTAATGACA
>CAIYVA010000148.1 GCA_903929455.1 uncultured Pseudomonadota bacterium
GCCACAGCGGGTCTTTTTGCATATCTTCGGCTAAGGCATCCACATAGCCCGTGATCACGGTTAAGGGCGAGCGCAATTCGTGAGAGGCATTCGCCACGAAGTCTTTGCGCATAGCATCCAGTCTGACCTCACGGGTCACATCACGCACCAACAGTAGCTGCCGCTCCGCACTGTGCACCACAAGCTGCAGACTTAAATACAGTTCGTTATCCTGTGCTGAACGCACAATAACCGGTGTCGCATAGTCACGACGCTCGATGTAACTGACAAAATCAGGGTGACGCAGCAAATTATCGATGCGCTGACCAAAATCCACCTTGCGGCGCAAACCCAATAGTCGGCCAGCCGCCTGATTGAACCATTGGATATCGCGATCACCACTCAGCACCAATACGCCGTCCGGCACGCTCGCACTGAGCTGTCTAAACTCGCGAAACAACTCCACCGTTCGACGCTTGTGAAATAGCTTGCGACGGTAGATACGCATGATCAGGGCGATGATTTCGCCCCATAAGCCACCTAAGTCAGGGGCATCCTCGGCGCTACGGTGCTGCAACCACCAATTGAGCCGATACAACTGCATCCATTGCACGAAGAGCGCAACGGAAACAGCTAACAGCAAGGCCGCCTGGACATGTCCGATGATTAAGCCAACCCCGAGCGCCACCAGTAGGAGAACGCTCAGGCGAAGGAAGGCGAATGACCATGACTTGGACATCCGCCGATTATGCCTCGAAATTAGACTGGGCGAACTGAGAAACGATAACCGGCGCCTCGAACCGTCTGAATAAAGTCAGCAGCCGAAAAAGGCTCCAACGCCTTGCGTAGCCGCCGGATGTGCACATCCACGGTGCGCTCCTCGACATACACGTTGCCACCCCAGACTCGGTCCAGTAATTGACTGCGCGAATAGACACGCTCGGCATGCGTCATAAAAAACGACAGCAAGCGATACTCGGTTGGTCCTAGCGACACCGTCTGCTCGCCGACCATGACGCGATGCCCAGCAGCATCCAACGTTAAAGAACCCGCCAACAAGACGGCCTCACCCGACGCGGGCGCCGCCCGCCTTAAGACAGCCTGAATACGCGCCAGCAGCTCACGAGGTGAAAAAGGCTTGGTGACATAGTCATCCGCGCCACCTTCAAGACCCGTGATTTTGTCCTGCTCATCGGCTCGCGCAGTCAACATAATGACCGGGATGTCACGCAGATCTTTATCTTTTTTAATTAGCCGCGTGAGTTCAAGCCCACTCATGTCCGGCAACATCCAATCCACCAGCAAGAGATCGGGGCGACGATCCGCCATGCTGGCACGCGCCTGCTTGCTGTCTTCGGCTTCTAACACCTCAAAACCGGAGCGTCGCAAGCCGAAAGCGATCATCTCGCGGATCGCTCGCTCATCTTCAACCACTAGTATCTGGCGAGTACTCATAGGCGTCTAGGGTGACCGTGGGTTACCTTTCTATTACAACCTGCAATTGTGACGGTACCATGACGGCCATCAAGGCAGAGGCACTCAATCCGCGATGCCTCTGGTGACCTAAACCTTCTTGGACTGGCTCGCCACTTGGTTTCGCACGTAGGTCGGTTGCGCCTGTTCCGCCGACAGACGAACGCCCGCCGCCCACAGCGACACGCCAAGGCGCGCAACGGCACTCGCCCGGGGCAGAATCTCAGGCCAAATGCCATCGAGCCCTGGCGCCACCTGCAGAGCCCACTGTGGGTAGGCACTGAAGCCATGCCCCACACCGACGCGTCGCACCCTTGGAGCGACGGCTGGCAGCGTCAGATGCGCGGGTGCGGCGACCCCTTCGACACCGACCTCCGCCAGTGTGGCGTCGTTTTGCTCAACCCAGGCGTGGTAGACCTCACCCATGCGAGCGTCCAGACAAACCCACGCCTGCACGGCCTCAAGCCCCCACAGGGCTTGGGCGCGATCAAAGGCCAGCAAAGCCACTGCCGCCAAATCAGACACCGGCACCACCGGCAGATCCGCACCAAAGGCCAAACCCTGCGCCACAGCGGTCGCTATCCGAACGCCCGTGAACGCCCCAGGGCCCCGACCGAAAGCAATGCCATCAAGGCCCGCCAAGACAAGTCCCGCTTCGACCAACAAATCATCCACCATGGGCAGCAGACGCTCAGCATGCCCGCGCCCGAGCACCTCATAGCGCTCAAGCACCTCTCCATCGAGCCACAAGGCGGCACTACACGCCTCGGTGGAGGTATCGAGCGCCAACAGTTTCATGTGACTACCCCCAAAGACGCCTGCGTCAGTGTCGCGATCTGAGCGCGCAGAAAGGCTTCAGCCACCGGTGACTCTTCGGTCTGCGTCATCGGCGGCAAACTCTTGAGAAAGGCCTGGCCATAACCGCGCGTGTGTAGCCGTGGGTCGCCCAACATCACCACACCAAAATCGTCCGAATCACGAATGAGGCGGCCCACACCCTGCTTCAGTGAGAGGATGGCCTGCGGCACCTGATACTCCATAAACGGATTGCGGCCATCGCGCTTAAAACCTTCGAGCCTCGCACGCAAAATTGGATCATCGGGTGGCGCAAAGGGCAATTTGTCGATCACCACCAGTGACAACGCGGGGCCACGCACGTCGACACCCTCCCAAAAACTGCCCGTCCCCATCAACACAGCATTGCCCAACTCTCTAAAGCGCCTGAGCAAGGCATCGCGCGGCACATCACCTTGCACCAGCACCGGAAAGTCATCATCTGCGGTCAGTAAGGACTTGAAATAACGCGCGCCCTCTGACAAGGCACGGTGACTGGTGAATAAAATAAAAGCGCGTCCGCCCGCGGCACGCACCAACGGCAACGCAGCGCGAATCATCGCGGCGGTGTACCCGGGATCAGATGGTTGCGGCAGCGTCCTTGGCGTAAACAACAGAGCCTGCGTGCGATAATCAAAGGGACTGGCAACCTGCAAGGTTCTAGCGCGTGAGGCACCCACCCGATCCGTGAAATGACTAAAATCCTGATCGACGGCCAAGGTTGCTGAGGTGTACACCCAGGCACAGGGACGCGCATCCATCTGTGCACGCAAGCGATCAGCGACTTCAAAGAGGGTTCCAAACTTGAGGTAGCGGTTACATTCCACACAGGGGTTCGGGGTGCTCCCCGAAGCGTGCGCCGC
>CAIYVA010000149.1 GCA_903929455.1 uncultured Pseudomonadota bacterium
CAGCCTGCAAATACGCCAGCATCGACCACAAGGTCAGCATGGCCGCCACCACGGTGAGCCCAAGCCCGATCCAATACAGGGGGAGGCCTAGCAAGGGTTGGTGGTAGAGCATCATGGTCAGCCCCACAATCTGCGCGACCGTTTTGAACTTACCGAGTGAAGAGACCGCCACTTTGCGCCGCGCACCGATCTCGGCCATCCACTCCCGTAGTGCAGAAATGGCAATCTCACGTCCAATAATGATCGCGGCCGTGAGCGTCACGTACCACACCGGATTGCGGCTGACGATCAGCACCAAAGCAGCCGCGACCATTAACTTGTCAGCGACGGGGTCTAGAAACTCACCTAATGGCGACGCCATACCGGTACGCCGCGCGATGTAGCCATCGAGCGAATCGGTGATGCCAGCGACCATAAATAACAGCCCCGCCACCACGTCGCCTACACCATTGGGTATATAGAACACGCCGACAATCACCGGGATCAGCGCGATGCGCAATCCGGTCAACAGATTCGGTATCGTATAAGGCGTGGTCACTACTCAGCCACCTGGATGCAAGCGTTCATAGATTGCGACGGCGAGGCCCGGACCGATGCCTTTAACCTGCACCAAATCTGCGACCCCGGCGCCCAGTATTCCCTGAAGTCCGCCAAATTGCTTCAAAAGTTCGCGCCGCCTGGCGGCGCCAAGCCCTGGGATGCCCTCGAGCACGGAGCTTTGACGGGTTTTCGCCCGCCTAGCCCGATGGCCGGCGATCGCAAAACGATGCGCCTCATCGCGTACCCGTTGGATGACATGTAGTGCGCGCGACTCTGGGGGCAAACTCAAAGGCAGATCCGTGCCTGGCAAAAAAAGGCGCTCCATCCCGGGCCGCCGTTCGGGCCCTTTGGCGACACCCACCACGCGGGACACCTCGATGCCTAGGGTGGCGAGCACATCGACTGCCTGCGCCAACTGTCCCATGCCACCGTCGATCAAAAGCACATCGGGGCACTTTGCCTCGCCGTTTTTAACCCGCTGATAGCGCCGCGTGAGCGCCAAGTGCATCGCTGCGTAATCATCTCCTGGGGTAATGCCCTCAAGATTAAAGCGGCGATAGTCACTCTTTATCGGGCCCTCTGACCCAAATACCACGCAGGACGCCACGGTGGCCTCACCGCCCGTGTGGCTGATATCAAAACACTCCAGGCGCGCGGGCGGCGCAGACATGCCCAACACCTCACCAAGTTCACGCAGTTGTGCCTCCACCCCCACATTCACCGCCAAGCGCATCGCCAGGGCCTGATCGGCATTGTCGCGCGTGAGACTAAGCCAGCTGGCCTTCAGGCCACGTACACCGACATGAATCGTCACCCGGTGACTGGCATAGTCTGACAGCGCCTGCGAGATCACCTCGTGATCGGTTAGCGGATGGCCAATCACGATCTCCCGCGGTGCCGGATGGGTGAGGTAGTGCTGCGCCAAAAACGCCTCCTCCACCTCTGCCAAGGTGCTGGCGGGTGCACGCGCAAAATAGGTGGTGGTACCGAGATTAAGACCGCCACGAATGAGCATGACCGCAATCGCACACAGGCCAGGCCCACTGGCCGCTGCCACCACATCACAGTCTAAGGAGGCGGCACCGCTGACCACCTGCTTCGCCTGGATCTCCTTAAGCGCAGCCAACTGATCACGAAGCACAGCCGCTTGCTCAAAGGCCAGTGATGCCGAGGCCGCATCCATGCGCGTCGCTAACTCATCGGCCACCTCATGGTTGCGACCTTCCAGTACACGCACCACCGCGCTCACCTCTTGCGCATAGGCCTCTGTGCTGACCAGTCCTACGCACGGTGCTGAGCACCGTTTGATCTGATATTGCAGGCAGGGGCGCGTGCGATTAGCAAAGTAGCTGTCCTCGCAGGAGCGCAACTGAAATAGCTTCTGCAGCTGTAGCAGTGTTTCGCGTACCGACTGGGAGTTGGGATACGGACCAAAGTAGCGACCGGGTAAGTGACGGGTGCCTCTGAAAAAACAGAAGCGTGGGAAGGCATCCTTTGAGCTGAGATACAAATAGGGAAAGGTACGATTGTCCTTCAGCAACACGTTGTAGCGTGGTAGGTGACGTTTAATCAGATTGAATTCAAGTAACAGCGCTTCAATATCAGAGTGCGTGACGGTGATGTCCATCGATGCAATCTGCGGCACCAGTGCCTGTGTTTTGGCATCAGCGAGATCCGTTCGAAAGTAACTGGCGACGCGCGATTTGAGGTTGCGCGCTTTGCCGACATACAAAATCGTGCCATTCGCATCGTACATGCGATACACACCCGGCCGATTCGGCAAAGAGGCCACGAAGGCCTTGCCATCAAATGACGGGCTTTCGACCCCCTCCCCGCCGGACGGCGATGGGGATACATCATCAACGACAGGGGTATCGACGGAGATCATGCCCCATGTTCGGGCGATCGCTCGCGCTTCGCAAGACCCTAAGGCTATCGCTTCGCGCCTAACTGATCGACAATAGCCCCATGCCACTGATGCTGCTCAACAAGCCTTTCCAGGTCATGACCCGCTTCTCGAAGACGGATGAGCGCGCCACGCTGGCCGATTTTGTCCAAACTCCGGGGGTATATCCGGCCGGTCGGCTTGATTTTGATAGCGAGGGGCTGCTGCTACTGACCGATGACGGCCCCCTGCAGGCGCTGGTCACCGACCCGCGCCATGCTTTGGAGAAAGTCTACTGGGCGCAAGTGGAGGGCATCCCCTCCGAGGCGGCACTTGAGGCCTTACGACGCGGTGTATTGCTGCCAGACGGTCTCACCCGAGCCGCCGGTGCGCGCCTCTTGGAGGAGCCGCCAGGCCTATGGCCACGCGATCCGCCGATTCGGGTGCGACTGCATATACCGACCCGCTGGATTGAGCTCACGCTGCGTGAAGGCCGGAATCGCCAAGTGCGGCGCATGACCGCGGCGGTAGGCCACCCTACGCTGCGCCTCATTCGAGCCATGATCGGCCCCTTTCGGTTAACCGGATTAGCGCCCGGTCAGGTCCGAGAGGTGGAGCCCTCGGAGGCTGCCGCTTTTAAGGCAAGCCTGTTGGCTACGAGCGGGCGCCAGGTAGGCGGCCGATCCGCATCGCGACCTCGAGGGCCTGCTCGTAGTTAAGCCGCGGGTCTACAGTCGAGCGATACGCTCGTGCCAAATCGTTGTCCGACAAACCGCGTGCACCGCCAGTGCACTCGGTGACATTGTCACCGGTGAGCTCCAGATGCACACCGCCCAAATGCGATCCCATCTGTGCGTGCACCGTAAAGGCCGACTCGATTTCGCTCAAAATATTCTCAAAGCGCCTGGTCTTCACACCCGTGGCCGTGCTTTCTGTGTTGCCATGCATCGGATCGCAGATCCAAAGCACCTCAGCGCCTGAGGCACGCACCGCTTCAATCATGGGCGGTAGTTTTGACTCAATTTCTTTGGCACCCAGTCGGTGCAGCAGTGTGAGCCTGCCTGGAATACGCTCAGGGTTAAGCACGCGCGTCAGTTCAGCCAAATAACGCGCATCCGCGCTGGGCCCCACTTTAACGGCAATGGGATTGGCGATACCTCGAAAGTACTCGACATGGCCATGCTCAAGGGCTGCCGTGCGAACGCCAATCCACGGCATGTGCGTTGACAAGTTATACCAACGCTGAGTGCGCGCAATGAATCGGGTCTGGGCCTGCTCGTAGTGCAGATGCAAGCCTTCGTGACTCGCATAAAAATTCGTACGCTCGGCATCCGGCACGGTGCGTCCCGTGATGGACTCAAAAAACGTGAGCGCATCACCGACCGATGAGACGATCCGCTTGTACTCCTCGTACTTAGGCGAATGCCTCATGAAATCCAAATCCCAGTACTCGGGGTGATGCAGATCCGTGAAGCCACCTTCCACCAAGGAGCGCACGAAATTAAGCGTAAGCGCTGCGCGCTCATAACCGCGCAGCAACAGGCTTGGGTCTGGTTCGCGAGCGGCTGCATCAAAGGGTGCGCGATTAACGATGTCACCGCGGTAACTGGGTAAGGTCACACCCTCCTTCGTTTCCATATCAGCGGAGCGTGGCTTGGCGTACTGACCGGCAATGCGGCCGAGGC
>CAIYVA010000150.1 GCA_903929455.1 uncultured Pseudomonadota bacterium
GCCGCGGCCTTGCGTCAGATCGATGTGGTGGATGCGCCGATCACTGGCGGAGCAGAAGGTGCCCGTGCCCGTACGCTCGCTTATATGGTGGGTGGCGCGGATACCGTGATTGATCGTTTTAGGCCGGTGTTTGCGGCCTCCGGCAGCACCGTCGTGGCGGCTGGTGCGCTCGGTGCGGGGATGGTGTTGAAGCTGTGCAACAATTTGATTACCTATCTCGAGTTGATCGCTGCGCATGAGAGCTTGCACTTGGCGCGTTCAGCCGGCGTATCCATGGAAGCCTTGGTCGCCTTGACTACGGCCAACGGTGGAATGACCAAGACCATGTTGGCTTTTTTAGAGAACCGTACCCATGGCCCAGCCAAATACGGCGAAGCCACGATGCGACGTGCGTTTGAGAGTTTTGCGGGAATTGCCGAGAAAGACCTCGACTGTGCGCTCGGTACGGCTGCGGATTGTGGGGTCGAATTGCCGGCAGGCACGCTCGCTCGTCAACTGATTCGTGATGTGTATTTAGCCCGCTGATGAATTTAGAGGGTCAGATGAATCTGACTTACAGAGAGGAATGGACATGATTCATTTTATGAAGCGATGGGTCGCACTGTGTGTGCCATTGATCGCCACCATCGGTGCTGCGCAGGGAGCGCCCACCTCAGATGGTTGGATGACCTACAACAAAGGATACGACTCGCAGCGTTATTCTGGGCTTGCGCAAATCAATACGCGAAACGTCTCGCAACTACGGCCGCTGTGTGAGACGGAGCTCGGCGATATGGGCTCGCTACAGTCAGGCATCCTGATTGTGGGCTCGCGTCTTTTTGTGGCCACGCCACGCACTACGGTTGCGCTCGATGCCACCACCTGCGCCGTGCTCTGGCGGCATGTGCATCACGGCGCCACTGCCTCCATCATGAGTCCCTCTAATCGGGGTCCCGGCTATGGAGAGGGCAAGATTTTCCGTGGCACAGCCATGGGCGAGCTACTCGCGTTAGATGCCACGACGGGTAAAGAGGCCTGGCGCGTCGTGGGTGCGGATCCTGCGAAGGGAGAGTTTTTTAGTTCAGCACCGATTGTTTGGCATGGGCGTGTCTACACCGGCACCTCCGGTGGCGACTTCGGAAGCCAAGCACGCGTGATGGCCTACGATAGTAAGGACGGTCACGAGCTGTGGCGCTTCCATGTGATCCCCACCGGCACGGAACCAGGTGCTGACACTTGGCAGTTGGCGGCAGGTGAGCATGCCTCTGGCGGTGCGGTGTGGGGTTCTTACTCGCTAGATCCTGTACGCGGTGAGTTGTATGTGGTCACGGGCAACCCAGCCCCTGCCTTGGCGCCTCATTTTCGTAAAGGTGACAATCTCTATACCAACTCGGTGGTGGTGCTCGATGCGGCCACAGGCAAGTTACGTTGGCATTCACAACTGCTACCCAATGACGCGCTTGATTATGATTTGGTGGCAGCGCCTGTGTTGTATCGCGATGCGCTCGGCCGAGCGCGTCTGGCGGTTGCCGGTAAAGATGGCAATCTCAATGTACTCGATGCGCACTCACACGAGCGCCTCTTTAAGGTGCCGGTGACCACCGTCCTTAATCAAGACAAAGTGCCGACCGTTGACGGTGTACATATCTGTCCGGGTATTTATGGTGGCGTTGCGTGGAATGGACCCGCTTTCGATCCAGTTCAAAAATCCTTGACGGTCGGCGCCATTGATATGTGCATGCAGGTGTATTACCACGGTGGTGATATGACCAATCCCGCAGCCTCGTTCGGCACCATGGCGTTTTCAACCAAAGACCCCATGGATGTCATCAGTGGCTGGGTGACCTCCGTGAACGGCACCACTGGAGAGGTGCTGTGGAAATATCACACGGAAGGAGCCGTTCTTGCCGCGGTTACAGCGACCGCGGGCGGCATTGTGTTAACCGGTGATACCTACGGTCACTTTTTGGCGCTCGATTCGCATACCGGTCAGGCGCTTCTCAATGTCGCCACCGATGGTGCGTTAACCGGTGGTGTCGTGACCTATGCGGTGCAAGGTAAGCAGTATGTGGCGTATGCAGCCGGCGGCGTGGTCAGAGGTAACTTGGTGAAGTCTGTGGTCGCGCCAAAGATCGTCATCGCCACTTTAGATGCGCCGGTGGGCGCCCCGCGGCGTGTGGTGATTCCATCGCTCGATGTGGTACCGGCTAGCTCAAACGACCCGCATTCTGCAGAAACACGCGGCGAAGCACTGTATGGACCCTTGTGTTCGATCTGTCACGGTCCTAATGGTGAGGGCATGACCGCGCCTCGACTGAGAGGCATTGACCAGCGCAAGGATCAGCGTCCGATCGCCACGATCATTAAAGATCCAGCAGTGGGTATGGCGCGCTTTTATCCGAATGTGCTCAGTGATCAGGACGTCGCTGATCTGACTACCTTCCTTGAACAACTGAAGTAGAGGTTCATCATGTCAAACCCAGAAGATCGCTCGTCTGCCTTTAGTCCGCTGACCATCGGCCCACTGACGCTGCGTAACCGATTCATAAAATCGGCTACGAATGAGGGTGCAGCACCCGGCGGTGTGCCGTCTAAGCAGTTGGTACGCTTTCATGAGCGCATCGCCGCGGGGGGTGTTGGCATGACGACGGTTGCGTACTGTGCCGTGTCACCCGATGGGCGCACCTTCGTCGATCAAATCGGACTGCATGAAGGCAATGTGCCGCATCTGCGTGCCTTAACGGATGCGGTGCATCGTCAGGGTGCTGCGGCGTCAGCGCAGATTACCCACGGTGGTTGCTTTACTTGGGTTAAGGATCTGACCTGTGGTCGTCCGCTGTCATCCAGTGGCGGATTTAACAAGGTGGGATTGATGAGCGGTCAGTGGTGGCGGCAGGCGATGGGGCCTGGGCAGATGACTCAGGTGATTGGTGAGTTTGTGCAAGGCGCTCGTTTGGCCAAAGAAGCGGGCTTTGACGCCGTTGAAATTCACATGGGCCATGGTTATTTGCTCAGCCAGTTTCTATCGCCACTCTATAACCGACGCCGGGATGCCTACGGTGGGTCGCCGGAGGCTCGCGCACGCTATCCAGCTGAGGTCTTGGGGCGGGTGTTAGATGCGGTGGGCAAGGAGCTGGCCGTGGTCTGTAAGCTCAGTGTCACGGATGGTGCTCGTGGTGGCAATACCGCCGATGATGGCGCGCGCATCGCTAAAGTCTTGGATGCGGCGGGTGCGCATCTATTGGTACTGAGCGCGGGCCTTAATGTCGAATCAATTACCACCATGTTTGGGTCTTCTTTTCCAAAAGAAAATCGCGTCAAGATGAGCAATCCGCTGATCAATGCAGCGATGTTTCTACAGCGCTTAATGGAGCCGCAAGATGTCACCTTCCGTGAGATGTACTTGCTCGAGTCAGCGCGTAAGGTGCGTGCCGCTACTCGTATGCCATTAGCCTAC